>JAOZRC010000017.1 GCA_029940345.1 Desulfobacterales bacterium | reverse complement strand
ATAAGATAATCATAAAATGAAAATCAAAAATTATTGCCTTCTCAAGTATGTATACGATGGTGTATATCTGATCTTCGTTTTTAGCCTCCCTCTATCCTTATGAAATCATTTACTGAAAGGCTATCAAAAGAAACGATTAGCATACGCAATCAAACTTCGTTTTGAATTTTTCTAATTTGATCGGCAATTTTTTTAAGAGTCAGTTTTATCATCCCCCTATTGCCGCTGTCTTCAAAAATGGCAATGATGAAAATCAGTTCATTGGAAGGCATCTCCATAGAAATAATCACCATTATCCCGGAGTCAGTGATATAAAACGATTCCTCCATACGCATTAAACCGGTTTTTTGATTAATGTCATCCAGTGCAATGAAAAGATCGTTGAACGCATTGTCCAGGTTGTTAAAATCAATCAGATTATCAACCGAATTACAAGCTAGGACTTCTCCATTATATTTGATTACTCCTATTGCCCGATAGCCCTTGAGCGCCTTTATTTCATCAAAAAACGTTTCAGAAATATCTTTACCAAAATCAGATTGATCAAAACAGCTTTCTTCTTCGACGGAAACCTGAATATCAGGTGTATCTTGATCCGATTTTTTTTCGCGATCATCAGGCATTTGTTCGGAAAATTCATCCTTTAGACGCATGGCTTCCATAATTAAGGCGATAAGGTCAACGTTTATGCGACGTTTAAAGATTTTATTGGGATGTTTGCGGAAATTTATTTTTAAACTATCCAGTTGAATCATTTTTAGCGCAGCATCAACGCCTTTATTAGAACCATAGACTGCATCATATAAAACGCCTTCTTCAAAATAAAAAACCCCTTTGGGCTTTTCGGGAGAATAGATTTCGAAAAGACATGTTTTTTGCTCCATCTCTATCATCTGTAAAAAACTTGCAATTGAAATTCCTCGCAACGTTCCCACCGGAATATCTTCCTCAAGGGCGTTAAAGATAGCTTTCACCAACTCATCAATGTAGTGGCTTTCTTTCTTTTCGATGTAGTTTATAACTTCATGCTGTAATCGTTTTTTTATCTTTTGGGTGCTATGAGCCGTCATAATGATACAGGGGATTTGGGGAAAATTCTGGTTCTTATGGATTAATAGCTGCATGCCGTCGATTTTAGGCATATTAAGGTCGGTAACCAGCAAAGAGATGGTGTGATTATTGAGGATAGTTATAGCTTCTTCGCCATTTGCGGCTGTAATCACATCAAAACGATCTTTAAATTTTTTTAATTTGGTTACAATCAACTTTATCAATACCTGATTATCATCTACAATGAGGACGTTATCCATTTCTATTTTTTCTTCCTTACTATTTTCTTAATGATTAAGGACGGTTGATTAACTAAACATGTTGAATTGTTTGGCATCCTTTAAATTCTAATTGGATAAATTATTTAATCACCGTTCCTTATTCCATGATATGGGTTCAACTTTATTGATTAATAATTTTATAAATTATTTTATCCAGCGTCAGTTTCACTAAGGTTCGATTACTTCCGGATTCAAAAATTGCAAATGTGTAAATAGACGTATTATAATTCGAAGGTGTAAAGGCAACGAGAATCATTCCGGCGGATGCGTTACAAAACAACTCTTTGGCGCTGCCTGCCCCGATTTGATGGTTGATGGTTTTTACCAGTCGGAAAAGAGCATGAAAAATAACGCTCATTTCATCAATTACGATATGTTTATCTGTTGTGTCGCCAGCTTCAATATCACCTTTGGCATTCATTATCCCGGCGGCCATGTAACCTTTAATGCTTTGGAGTTCGTTTAAAAAGTGGTAAAAAGCGCTTGTCCTAAGCGTTTTGGTTTCCGGAACGGTTTGTGTAAGGATATTCAGATTTATTTCTTCTCGGTCTTTTTTATCAGATCGGAGCGTCTTCATCTCACCTCTTTCTTCCTGCTTCATGGCGATTTCAGAAAGCGCAGATCCCTTACTAAGGCGCATGGCTTGAAATACCAAATCCGACAGGTTCGTGTGAATACGTTGTTTAATTTTTTTTGGAGGAGACTTTTTAAAAGAAATTTTAGAACTTTCGAACAAAATTAATTTTAAAGCGGCATCCACCCCCCTGAGCCTACCGATAGCGGCATCATATAAAACCCCCTTCTTAAAATAGAAAAGGCCCTTCGGATTATCGCCGGATTTGACCTCAATAAGGCATGTTTTTTGTTCTATTTCAATTAGTTGCAAATAGTTGGCCACAGATATTACGCGGATGAAATCTTCTTGCTCCTCAATGTCTAACGCTTTTCTGATGGTTTGTCCAAGTGCATCCGCTTTAATTGGCTTCTCAATATATTTTAGAATATCTTTGCGAATTCGTCGTTTTATCGCGGGTGTTCCATGAGCTGTTAAAACAATGCATGGAACTTGAGGATAATTACGATTCATAAATGCGAGCAATGCGAGTCCATCCATTTTGGGCATTTTCAAATCGGTTACCACCAAAGATATCGCTGTTTTTTTTAATACATTGATAGCTTCCTGCCCATTAGACGCCGTAATAATCTCGAATTCATCTTTATATTCCAATAGCCTGATGGAGATATATTTAATTAGTGCAGCGTTATCTTCGACAATCAGAACTTTGTGCATGCTTTGATATTCCTTTCAAAGCTAGGTTCATCCGAACTTTATCAGCTAAAAGAGCCTGTTTTTTAGGAGGAGTAGGGTGGCGTTCTGGCGAGGGCAATAAGATTTTGCTGTACAAGCAATAACCTTTAGGATACCAATATAAGATTGGGAAACTAATATAACGCGGAAAGCTGTTGCGCTTCGTTCATAGCCGCATCAAGGTTGAAAAAGCGGAACGGCTTTCAGCTTTACTTTGTCCGGCCTTGTGTTGGTAGCCGTATTATACTTTTACAAACCTAGATAAGCTTTGCGAACTTGATCATTGGCCAACAAATTCGAAGCTGAATCTGTTAAGGTGATACGGCCATTTTCCATTACATAACCCCGGTGTGCAACTTTAAGCGCCAAATTGGCGTTTTGCTCAACTAAGAATATAGTTGTTTTATTTTCTTGGTTTATTTTTTTTATAATATCAAATATCTGTCTGATAATGATGGGTGCCAGGCCAAGCGAAGGCTCATCTAATAACAACAAACGCGGTTTGGACATAAGCGCCCTAGATATGGCCAACATTTGCTGCTCACCGCCACTTAAGGTTCCACCTGCCTGATTGCGGCGTTCCGCTAAAAGTGGGAAAAGCTCATAAATATATTCAACATCGTTTATTATTTCGTTCTTATCTGTTCTTAGAAAAGCCCCCATATCCAAATTTTCAGAAACGGTCAAATAGGGAAAAATCCGTCGGCCTTCAGGGACTTGGCAGATTCCTAATGCGACAATTTTGTCAGGTGCAGTGTTCTGAATTTCCTGGTCTTCAAATATGATTTCACCGTAACGAGGTGGTATGAGCCCTGAAACCGACATCAATGTCGTACTTTTTCCAGCTCCGTTAGCTCCGATCAGGGTGATGATTTCACCTTGGGAAACCTCGATGCTGACGTTTTTAAGCGCCTGTATGTTACCATAAAATGTTTGTACATTGTTGAGCTTAAGCATCAATATCTTCTCCCAAATAGGCTTTTATCACCACCGGATCATTTTGTATCTCGGCGGGTGCGCCTTGCGCGATTTTTTTACCATAATCCATAACAAATATACGGTCAGAAAGACTCATAACCAGTTTCATGTCATGCTCGATAAGCAGAATAGATATCTGTTCTTCATCGCGGATTCTGACAATGAGTTCGTCAAGTTCTTCAGTTTCCCGAACATTCATACCGGCGGCCGGTTCATCCAATAGTAAAAGAAAAGGATCAGTAGCCATTGCGCGTGCAATTTCAAGGCGTCTCTGAGCGCCATAAGGGAGATTTTTGGCAAATTCATTCACATAAGTAGTCAGACCGATTTTTTCAAGAATGGTGTAACTGTCTTTTACAATTTTTTTTTCTTCTGAGACCGTTTTCCGGTTTCTGAAAATAGCGCCCAGAATTCCCGAGGATGATCTGCAATGGCGGCCGATCATCACATTTTCAAGTACGGTCATATTGGCAAACAAACGGATATTTTGAAATGTTCGCGCCAGTCCTTTTTCGGTGACATGATTCGGTTTTAATCCGTTGATTCTTTCCTGTTTTTTCCCATAAGGTGTTACCAGGACATCTCCCTGGGTCGGCGCATAAATTCCGGTGATGCAATTAAAAAAGGTCGTTTTACCTGCGCCGTTAGGACCGATCAGGGCAACGATTTCGCCTTCGGCAACATCAATGTCCAGGCGATCCAACGCACGCAGCCCGCCGAAATCCTTTGTCATATTTTTAACTTCCAGTATCAATCCCATGTTCTAATTTTTCCGTTCTGATGTCTCATCTTTAAATTGATACGTACGCCTGACAGTGCTTATTATTCCGCCGGGCCTGAAAACCATCATTGTCACTAAAATGGCGCCAAAAATCAGCATACGATAGTCTGAAAAAGCTATTAAATACTCCGGAAGCAACATCAAAATAAAAGCGCCAACAATAACGCCGACAACGGACCCCATGCCGCCTAGTACAACAATGCAAAGGATGATAATCGATTCCCAAACAGTAAAGCTGGCAGGGTTGATAAAAGTGGTTTTGGCCGCAAAAATAACACCGACCATGCCTGCCCATGTTGCGCCAAGAGAAAAAGCGGTCAATTTGGTTTTCGTTTTGTCGATGCCCATTGCCTGGCATGCGACTTCGTCTTCCCTTAGTGCGATCCAAGCGCGTCCAATACGAGAATCCTGCAACCGATTGACAACAAAAATCGTGAACAAAGTCAGGCCGATCATCAGGAAATACATATATATTATTGAATATTCTAAAGAAAGCTTCATTCCCAAAAAGCCGGGACGCGGAATATTCGCAATTCCGCTGGGACCGAATGAAAATTCATTCCAGTTTTCCAGGATAATACGGATGATTTCACCAAATCCCAAGGTGACAATGGCCAGGTAATCCCCCCGTAAACGCAGTACGGGAAACCCCAGTATAATTCCGAAAATTGCAGCTAAAGCGCCTCCGATGGGCAGTGCTGTCCAGAAACCGATGCCAAAGTGATAATTTAATAGCGCATAACTGTATGCCCCCACCGCATAAAAAGCGACATATCCCAAATCAAGCAGACCTGCCAATCCCACGACAATATTGAGACCGAGTCCCAGCATCACATACATCAGTGCGGTAATCATAATATTGGTCTGATAAATTGAGAATACAAACGGAAATACAACTGCCAGAACACCCACAGCGATCATCGCCGGTTTAAAATTTTGGGGATTGCTTAAAGTTTTCCGAATAACTGAAATTTTAGCTTCTTCCCCGGCCTTAGCCTTTTGCTCCCCAAGTTCCTTTCGTTCTAGAAAATAGCGCCAGATATAAGAAATGAAAAAGCTGCCGATTCCCACCAGCATAATGTTATGCCATCGCCATTCAATTATTTTTTCAGTTGGATTCACTCGAATAACGATTATCGGAAAGGTAAGAAACATGAACCATATCGAAATAAGCAACGATTTTTTTATTTCACTAAATTTAATCAATTCACACTCTCTTTTTAAGCGAATTTAGGTATATTATTTCCTCGTTCCCATGCTTCGCGTGGGAACGTAGCCCCGGACGCTTCGCGTCCAACGCAACAGACGTTTGCTTTGATGAACGTGGAGCGTCCGGGCCGCGTTCCCACGTGAAACGTGGGAAGGAGCTTTTTTTTTGGTTATCAGCCCAGTTCTTCCAAATTAGTAAGCCATTATATTTAAAACGTTTTGGTATGACTTACTTGGCAGTAATGGGGAAAATGAGTGGCCGAAGATATGATCAATCCCAAAACTTGTAACTTGTTCTTGATGAAGCGATCACACTTTTTCCGTATCCGTCCGTCCGAGTATACCGGCAGGTCTGAAAATTAAAATAAGAACAAGAAAGATAAAGGCGAAAACATCTTCATAATCACTGGAAATATATCCTGTGGCGAAGCTTTCCGTCCACCCCAAAACCAGGCTGCCCAGAACTGCGCCAGGTATACTGCCGATTCCTCCGAGAACGGCGGCAACAAACGCTTTGATTCCGGCAATAAAACCGATAAAATAATTAATCTGACCGATATGTGAGGCAATCAGAATACCACCTAAAGCGGCTGTTGCCGATCCGATTATAAACGTCGCCGATATAACCCGGTTGACATCCACGCCCACCAACATTGCCATCTCTTTATCTTGAGCGGTGGCGCGCATGGCTTTGCCGATTTTGGTAAATTTAATTAAAAAGGTAAGTGAAATCATTACAATTGCTGTCACAGCAATAATAACCAATTCATTAGAGCTGAATATATGGGAGTACGGCTCCATAAATTCAAATTCGGGAATCAAATTCGGAAAAGGCAAAAAATCGGAGGTCTGGGCCAAAAGAACATAATTGTATAAAAATAAGGACATACCGATAGCGCTGATGAGTGCTGAAAGGCGAGGCGCATTGCGCAACGGTTTATACGCTATTTTTTCCACCGTATACCCGTAAGCGGTCGAATAAATCACAGCCACCATAGCGGCAATACATATAATGGCGATATGGTTCAATCCCAATAATGAAAGAACACTGATAACAATCAGACCGGTAAACGCTCCGATCATATAAATTTCACCGTGAGCAAAATTGATCAGTTGAATAATACCATAAACCATTGTATAGCCAAGCGCAATCAGCGCATAGATGCTTCCCCGGGTTAACCCTCCGAGTAACAGCTCAAAAAAATATTCCCAATCCATGAATTTTCCTTCAACCGTAACGTCGTGAAAGTGCCTATCTATATATGAAGGCTGTATCTGACGGTCTGTAGAGAAATGTTCAGGGCGGGCTAAATCTAAATGCCCGCCCTGATTTCAAATAATATCAGCTTTTATTATTTCAGTTCGACATATTTGCCTTTTTGAACTTGATACACCGAAAAACCTGCGCCAATCGCATCACCACGGTCATCAAAGCGAATTTTCCCGATAGGTGTTTCCACCCATTCGGTTTTTAACGCTTTGGAAAGGGCTTCGTAATCGGTTGAACCGGCTTTTTCAATCGCATTTACCACCGCTAGCATAGCAGAATACGCATTGATATAAAAAGCGCCAGGATCCGATTTGTATTTCTCTTTGTGTGCTTTCTCTGCCGCAATACTCAGCGGATTTGCCGATGTGTCTTTGGGACCGGAGGCATAAACACCTTCGGCAAATTCCCCGGCGACTTTGATAAACGTGTCATCTTTGACACCGTCGTCAGAAATGAAAACAGTCTTCATTTTTTTCTTACGCATCTGGGTGACGATCTTAGATGCTTCCGGATGATAGCCGCCATAAATGACGGCCTCTGCCTTGGACCTTTTGACTTTCTGGACAATTGCGGAATAATCCATTGCTCCGGGGGTAATGCCTTCATACAAGACAACCTCAGCTTTACCGGATTCTTCAAGAAATTTCTTGACAAATTCGGCAAACCCTTTGCCATAATCGCCTTTATCATGGATAACGGCAATTTTCTTCAGTTTTAGTGTGTTGAGCGCAAAGTCCACATCAAGCTGCGCCTGGGCGTCGTCTGAGGCGATTGTGCGGTAAAAATTGGGATAATCACCACTCTGCGTCAGCCCCGGATTGGTGGCTGATGGGGAAATACATATGATTTTGGAATCTTTATAGATGCCCAACGCCGCTTTAGTGGCGCCGCTGCAAATATGACCGACAACCACATCAACCTTAGCGGACAACAGCTTGGTAGCCGTATTGGTTGCAATTTCGGGTTTACAAACATCATCCTCTATCAAAAGTTCAATTTTACGCCCTAAAATGCCACCTTTGGCGTTAACATCAGCAACCACGAGTTCAGCCGCCTTGGTCGTCGGAATACCGTAGGAAGCCAGATCGCCCGAATGAGGGCCGGCCACACCGATTTTAATCGGATCTGCGGCGATACCGACACCGCAAACGCCAAATACGAAAAGCATTCCTGCCATCAACGCAATCAGATGAGTTCCAACATTTTTTTTCATAATACCAATTCCTCCCTTTCATTAAGTTAATAAAAAAATTAAGTGAATCATACAAACTTTTTAACTACAATCCCTATCTTGTATAATAGTCAGATAGAATGAGTCAAGATAGAATTTTCAGTTAAACCCGATTTATTGGCCCGATTTGTCGGCTTGTTGCTATTTATTCCGCCCCGAACGTCAAAATGATAGATTACTTAAGCATGTTTGTTAAGTATTTTTTCAAAGAAAAGCTCAATCTCATTCGGAATAAAAGTAAAATGGATTCTGAAAATAGGCGGTGTTTTAGAAATGATTTCAGTTACTTTGCCATAAGATTCTGACGTGAGCCTTTTTTTGTCGGTATCAACTAAACTTAGGCTCAGGTTGGTTAAATGACGGCAATTTCTTGACGCCTTTATTTCAGCGGCCGCAGGCCCCAGTTTTAAAACGGCACCTTGAAAAACGATGCTGCCACCGCGATTTTCGCTATCAATAATTGTCATGTGAACAGGAAAAGATTTATCCAGTTGTATTAGGGTTAGTTTTTCCTGGGAAACAAGGCAGAGACTATCGTCGTCGTTTACGCCAGTTATATCATAAATAACTATCGGCTTTTTTATCCCTTTAGCGACAACCTGCATCTGACTGGCAACTGTAAGCTTTAGTTGGCATGCTTCCAAAGTCTTTTCCGATATCAGAATTTGTCCGCCAATGCTATACGCCTCAATGCGGGCGGCAATGTTTACGTTGTGCCCGATAAAATCATATTTGAGCCGTTTTTGTGAACCGATATTCCCAGCAACAACTTCACCTGTATTAATACCGATTCCCATCTTTAGTTGAGGGTATCGTTTTATAATGCATTGCTTATTTACATCTGACATTTTTTTTTGCATGGCCAGCGCGCAAGTTACGGCTCGCATGGCATCATCATCATTGCGCTTTTCCGGCGCACCAAAAACCACCATGATAGCGTCGCCGATAAATGTGTTGATGGTACCGTGATATTTCAGTATTATCTCTGTCATCGCTTCAAGAAAAATATTAAGCATATCAACAACATTTTCGGCCGACACCTCTTCGGAGAGAGATGTAAAACCGCGCAGATCAGCCATTAAGACGGTTACGATTCGTTTTTCACCACCCAGTTTCAGCCCGCCGGGGGTTTCAAGCACCGCTTCAACGATTTCATCAGAAATATACCGGCCAAAGGTCTTGCGAATGAAACGATTCCGCACTTCTAACTGCTTTTGACTTTTCAATAGCGCCCGGTAGGCTTCATTTCTTTCCAGTAGATTGATATAACCCCTGGAATGATAACGGATACGGGCGATGACTTCCAAACGATCAGGAAGTTTAACGATATAGTCATTGGCACCTTGAAAAAAGGTTTCGGCTTTGATTAAGGGGGTTTCATTTGTTGAAAGAATAATCAGGGGTACATCCAGTGTTGCAGGGTCAGTTTTGAATTGGCGCAGCAATGCCAAACCGACCCTTTCCGAGGGCATATGCAAATCTTGCAGGATAACCGTGGGATGAATCTGACAGGCCATATCTATAGCGTTGTCAGGGTTTTGGCAATAATGAAAGCTGATGTCTTTTTCTTTGGTAAGCATACGGCGGACGACTTCGCCGATGAGAAGCTGATCATCCACAAGCAGCACCGTAATATGATATTTGGTCAGGTTGACATCCGCACGCATTGTTTTCACGAGGGGAAAACCTCCCACAAGTAACTCATTTTCGGTTCGATTCCTATCGGTTTTCCGCGTTGGTTAAGAGCGCAGTGCCAGGTGAAGCCCTTACACACGATGGCGCCTGTTTCTTCCGATGTGATGATATAATCAAAACGAAGTCTTACACGTTCAAGTTCAGCCGGTCGGGTGTGTATCCACATCGGATCATCGTAATGCAGGGGTGTGTGATATTTGACGCCGATCTCGATTATAGGATAAATGTGGCCGCCGGCTTCAATTGAGCGGTATGAATAAGCAGCGTCACGCAACAAAGAACATCGGCCTAATTCAAAATATTGTAAATAGGTGGCGTGATAAACGACCTGTGAGCGATCTGTATCCGCATATAAAGTTCGATGTTTACATCTATGCCAAATAAGGCCGCTTGCCTTATCTCTGACATAATGTTCGTCGCCATCGGTCGTTTGCGGTATAAATGGTTCAGGTCTCATTGATTTCTGTACTCTTTGCCCATTTGGAAAGGAGGTAAGGCAGGGTTGAGGTTGCTTCTTTACATAGCAATTAATTTAGTATAAATGAAGTGACAGTCTAAAATTGACTTCCACACAATTTTTATGATGATAGGGATTATATTAACTCGTCAGTTACAAGTTTCAAGTGTTTAGTTTCAAGTTGTCACGTAGCCCCTTGAATTAATTGGAACTGATAAATTCAATATTTTCAGTTTCAATGATTTCAGTAAATTACAAGAACTTACGACTGACGAAATATTAAAATAAATTATTATAAACTAAAACTGGCAAATATTCAACTGATTTGATCAGGTATACAAAAAGGAACCGGTTCGTCAGTTTTCACCGGTGAAAAAGAAAAGGAGAATCTTATAGGCGATAAAAAAGATGTACGTGTCGCCATTGTTACAGGAGGAAGCGACGGTATCGGAAGCGCTATTGCGTCGGACCTAGCGCAACATGGTTATTATCTGATTATTAATTATAAGTCAAATGAAATGGCCGCTCTGCAAGCGATTTCTCTAATCAGGGAAAAAGGTGGTGATGGTGAAGCCCTTCAATTTGATATTACCCGTTTGCCGGAAACCAAAGATGCTGTTAACGATGTGGCGTCCCGTTTTAAAAGCATTGATGTGCTGGTGAATAATGCGGGGGTGACAGCGGACGGATTGTTGCTTATGATGTCTGAAAAAAATTGGAATACCGTGGTAGACACCTCATTAAAAGGGTTTTTTAATATTACCAAGCCTGTTTTAAAATGTATGGTGCGAAAAAAATACGGGTCTTGTAGAACTCGACTTTGGCCATTTTTACTTAACTTATTGATATCAAGGCATTTTAAAAAATTTGTAAGAAATGGTATCAAATATTGAAATGAGTATAATATCAATGAGTTAACTTTTTGTAAATAGCCTAAATTTCCAAAATGGCCAAAGTCGAGTAGAAAGCGTTGAAGCATTTAATAAATAGAAAGGATAATAGCAATGTTTGAATTAAAAGGTAAAAACGCCATTATTACGGGCGGTATGCGCGGGATCGGATTTGAAGTGGCTCGCGTTTTAGCAAAACAGGGGGCAAATGTTGCTCTTCTGGATGTGAATTTAGGTGAAAACGAAGCAGAAAAGGGTATAACAGATGAATTTTCTGTTCGCGCAAAAGGATATGTTTGTGATGTATCCAATACGGATGCAGTTGCAGGCGTATTTAAACAAGTCATCGAAGACTTTGGTCAGGTGGATATTTTGGTAAATAATGCCGGAATTACACGCGATAGTCTACTTATGCGCATGAAAGATGAAGATTTTGATTCAGTAATTGCAGTGAATCTTCGCTCAATCTTCGTTACAACAAAAGCCATTATTCGTCATATGATGAAGAATAAGTGGGGTCGTATTGTGAATATGGCTTCTATCAATGGCATTGTTTGTCAGCCAGGCCAAGCAAACTATGCTGCCTCTAAAGCGGGTGTAATTGGTATTACCAAGTCAACAGCCAAAGAATTTGCGGCCAAAGGTGTAACGATTAATGCTGTCGCTCCTGGGTTCATTCGTACTGAAATGACAGCGAAACTGACTGAAGATCAAGTGAAAATGTTTGAAAGTGCTGTTCCCATGAAAGACATGGGGTTACCTGAAGATGTTGCAAATGCCTGTTTGTTTTTAGCGTCGGAAGAAGCTAGATACATTACAGGGCATGTTTTAAGTGTAGATGGCGGATTGAACGCTTGATAATTGTTTTAAATTAAACCTCTGGCTATGCCAGAGCGACCCTTACTTTGCGGTGTTTTGCGGCCAAACGTTTCTTTGCTGAAGAAGCTGCGTCAATCTGTTTTAAGACCTTAGCTACTATTCAACTGATTTGATTGACATAAAACAGGAACCGGTTCGTCAGTTTTCACCGGTGTGAAAGAAAAGGATAATCTTATGGGTGATAAAATAAACGCCCGCGTCGCCATTGTGACAGGCGGAAGCGGCGGTATCGGAAGGGCTATTGCATCAGAACTGGCACAAAACGATTATTATCTGATTATTAATTATAAGTCAAATGAAATGGCCGCCCTGCAAACTGTTTCTCTGATCAGGGAAAAAGGTGGCGATGGTGAAGCCCTTCAGTTTGATATTACCAGTCAGACGGAAACCAAAGATGCTGTTGACGATGTGGCGTCCCGTTTTAAAAGCATTGATGTGCTGGTGAATAATGCCGGGGTTACAGCCGATGGATTGTTACTGATGATGTCTGAAAAAAATTGGGACACTGTGGTGAACACTTCTTTGAAGGGCTTTTTTAACATTACCAAGCCTGTTTTAAATTGTATGGTGCGTAAAAAACGCGGGTCCGTGGTTTCAATAGCGTCTGTCTCCGGTCTCAGGGGAAACCGGGGGCAGGCCAACTATTCAGCCGCTAAAGCCGGCTTGATTGGTGCCAGCCGCTCAGTGGCTGCCGAGGTTGCACGGCTTGGCATCCGCGTCAATGTCGTTGCTCCCGGATTGATCGCGACGCCGATGATCGAAAAAGCGCCGATTGATAAAATAAAAGAACTGATTCCCATGGCCCGGATCGGCAAGCCGGAAGAAGTTGCCAAAGTTGTTCGTTTCCTTTGCTCCGATGACGCCTCTTATATTACCGGGGAAGTTATTTCAGTAAACGGCGGAATGTTTTAATTGAAATCAAAGCTTAAAAATGTAAAAAGGGTTAGTTATTTTATCTTTATGAAACCATAAAACCAAACAGGCGACAACATGACATTTAAGGAAAACCTCTTAAAAAAAATAAGAATCGATCAACTGACTGTAAAAGTGTTGAAATCTGTCGGTCCGGCGGGCAGCGGCCAAAAAACAGACCGCCCGAAAATGCGTCTGCTTCTGGAATCAGGACCTTTTCAATTCACCCATCAACGGGATTTGGATTTATATATTATTGAACCGGAAACGGATGCTGGCCAAATACTGGTTCTGGATAATGAATTGGCAATTTATAAAACGGATATACAAGATGTATTGTTACGTAAAAGCCCGACAATCAAAGAGATGATCAGCATTCGCAATGCAATTAAAATACTATCTGACGCTGATGTCGTTGTCAGTCGTAAGGCCGAATCCGTCAAGATTGTTTATCAGCTCTGCCTTGATCGTCTGGACCTTACCTATCAACCGGCTGATATTGAAATGCTGGCCGATGATGGCGTGCTGGCTCTGGAACAGGAAGATGTCGACAAACTGGAAGAGACATTGATGTTGTTTGATGCGCTCTTGGGTCTTTATCCGCTGCCCAAACGGTTCCGAATTCCGGGTTGTCGGATTACCGGTGGGGTTGACAGATCAGAAGATAAAAAGGTCTGGCATACGCCGGTGATACTATATAATAAACATACCAATGAGTTGAAACTTATTGTTACGCCGTTAGATAGCCGTGATAAAGGCTGCGTTAATTTGCTCCATGAGGTTGTTCAGGGAGAGACCGACGCATTCAAAGAGGGGCCGGCGGTGATGGAATATCTTAAAGATACGGCCATTAAACATGATCATTGGGTTGTTCCTAAGATAAGTTTTAAGTGATAAATATCAAGTTGTTCCGTAACACCTTGAATTATTTTGACCTGTGCGGTTACACTTATCGGTAGGGTGAGCAGCGCCGGAAACATATATTGTATAAGTAACCGACCATAAGTTTTCTGGTTCTTTTCGCCACTGTTCCTATAATAATCTGGGTTAAACACCGGAAAACTTATGAACGGTTACTTACAGCGCGTTTCTTTGTCGGCGATGCCCACCGTTTTACTGAAAAATCGGTGGGCAAAGGATGTTTCCTTTAACGAAGTCCGTCGCTTTGCCGAATCATCTGCTATGAACTAAGTAAGTGAAAAAACGTTGCCCACCCTACATTTAATAGCGACCGCATAGATTGAATTATTTTAAACTGAGGAAATCCTTTTATAAGATAGCTTCAAACTTTAAACTTATCACTTAGAAACAGCTTGTTTAGCACATAAAGTTTTACGAAAATCTTTAGCCAGAGGTAGTACAAAAAGCCTTTTAGGAGTTGTCGCATACGCTTTCCCCTGGCGGATATTGCCTTCACCCGTTGTCATCCCTAAAAATTGCCAGTTAGTCGCTTTATAACAAGTCCCCTTATAGCGAGTGGGTTCAACAAATGTTTCTGCCAACACCGGACGATAACCCCATTTCTTTTCCCAATCATCACAAATATGCCGGAGTATTTTACCCATCGCATAGCTAGCCAGATTTTTTACATTTACCCAGGGGAATATTAGAAAACGTATATTTTGAATGACATACGCCTGATTCCGCGCTCTTTGATTCGGGGTCCAGCCAATCCAATGATCACGCATGCCGATCGAATTGGCCGCGCCTGCAAATAAAGCACATCCCAATTCTCCACGATCGCAATTGATAAAATAATTCATATAAAAACCAAATGGTTTTTTATACTGCAAATAATGGTAACGCATGATATATTCTTTCCACAGGGCATACCGTTCTTTATCTTCAACGACCTCGACATCCACCCATTCAAGATGCTTTAATTGGCCGATTACTGGCGGTGGCGGGTCTGTCTTTGACGTTATAGCGATCTTTTTATGGGGCTTTTTATTTTTCAGATCACGTTTCACCGGCAATTTAAGAAGCCCTTTGGCTTCCAGTTTTTCCATTAGCTTCATGGGCGCATCGGTTTTAACACTTCCGGCCAGTGTAAACCATTCTAAATTTTCACTGACGGTTTTGGCCAATTCAGACCGGCTCAGGCGGGGAAACATGTCAACAATTTCTTGAATATCTTCAATTTCCTGTTTTGTAAAAGTACGGCCACATTGTACAATCGGTTTCGGTTTTCTAGCCATATAAAAATCTCCCTTACAAGTTAATTCCATTATTGGGCATCCTTCGGAAGACAGTATACACCTTTTCCTTGGCATTTTGAAAAAACCCAATATGGCTATTTTACATTTTGAGGATTATGTACGCAACCTCTTTTTTTTACATTTTTATAAATTTACTTTTACAACCGCAACAAAAATCTTTATAATTGTTTTATCAGACAAGCATTTATTTTATAAACTTTCAGATAATTATCTGATTTCAAACCCGATTTAAGCAATCGCTTTAATCACTATTCTGTCCAAGTATGTCACGCGGAAAGCCGTTCCGCTTGGCATCTGAGTAAATTTGTTTTGGAAAAATGATGATTATCGCCTAATTAATCACCAAAGGAGTGTATTGTATGAAAAAAATTGTACTGCTGTTTCATGTTATGATGTTGATCTTCGTTTATTTCACGACCGCCACTTTGGCTTCCTCTGATTCCGTTGATTCCGTATGGCAAACTGATTTTGAAGCCGCTCGAATTTTAGCGCATAAAACTGATAAGGATTTGCTGTTAAATTTTTCCGGATCAGACTGGTGTCCTTGGTGCCAGAAACTGGAAAAAGAAGTGTTCAGCCAAGATATCTTTAAACAAAACGCCCCGGCGAACTATATTCTTTTAAAACTGGATTTTCCCAAAAAGAAACAACTTCCCGATGTGCTGAAAAATCAAAATCTGCAATTGCAGAACAAATATAAGGTAACCGGCTTTCCGACGATTATGTTAACCGATCCCGCAGGCGAACCGTATGCACATATTGGGTATCGACAAGGCGGACCGCAAAAATATCTAGATCATCTCGCCCTGATGCGCTCTGGTAAAACGAAATGGGAAACTGTTTTCACCCAGGCATCTTCGGCGCAAGGTTTGGAAAAGGCCCGGCTTTACGATCAGGGGCTGCAACTGAAAAAGAAAAATGGTTTAACTAAGGGAAATCAGGAAATTATTAATGAAATTAAAGCATTGGATAAAGATAACGCCGCCGGTTTAAGATATAAATATGAAATTCCTGAAAAAATGGCACTTATTCAAAAAGAGCTGAACACCACGCGTGATTTTGATAAAGCGCTTCAGGATCTGTCCGGCATTATCAGCACGTATAACCCTGATTCAAAAATCAAACAAGATATACACATGTTTCAGGCAGCGATTCTTATTAAAGGTAAGAAAGATAAAAAAGCCGGTCTTGAAGCGCTGAATCAGGCCCTTGAAAGTGCTCCGGATACAGAGATGGGTAAACGCATCCCTCAAATTATTCAGTCGATCGAAAAATCTGAAAAATAATGACACCCGGAATCGGTTAGAAACGACACCCAACGTTGAACACAACAAATTGCAACCAAACATAAGGTGGAATGCATTCAGATCAGTTGCTTGTTATTAGGCGGAGCCTCGTAACGAGCGATAGTGTCCTCATTTATGTTGTTAACCCAAACCGGAGATAAAAAACAATGTCCAGCAGCTTCGGAACCATATTTAGAGTGGCCACTTTTGGTGAGTCCCACGGCCTGGGCGTCGGCGCTGTCGTTGATGGCTGTCCGCCGCGGATATCTCTCAGTGAAGCCGACATACAACAACAACTTGATCGCCGGCGTCCCGGGCAGAGTGATCTTACCACGCCGCGGCAAGAATACGACGAGGTGACGATCCTTTCAGGAGTGGAAAATGGACGGACGTTGGGAACGCCGATTGCCTTGTTCGTCGCCAATAAAGATCAGCGCACGAGCGATTATAAAAACCTGCTGCCCGTTCCCCGTCCTTCTCACGCGGACTATACGTATCAGATGAAATACGGTGTTCGGGCCACAGGCGGCGGCGGACGAGCCAGCGCCAGGGAGACAATTGGCCGGGTGGCGGCCGGCGCCATTGCTGCTAAAATCTTGAAGAAAACATATAACATTGAGATCGTGGCCTGGGTGAGCGTCGTAGGATCAATTGAGGCACCTGAGCTTTATCCGGGCACGATCAATCATAAGCTTGTAGATCGAACCGCAGTGCGCTGCCCTGATATGGAGGCTGCTGAAAAAATGGCCGAGGAGATTCGTCGGGCAAAGAAAGAACTGGATTCGGTCGGTGGAATCATTTCTTGTATTTGCCGCAATGTTCCCCCCGGTTTGGGTGAACCTGTTTTTGACAAAATGGAGGCCAAACTGGCGCGGGCCATGTTATCTATTCCGGCAACCAAGGGATTTGAAATCGGCTCCGGATTTGCCGGTACACGTATGCGAGGTTCTGAGCATAATGATCCGTTTGTTTTAAAAGGAGACCACCTCGGAACGATTACCAATAATAGTGGTGGTGTTCAGGGAGGTATTTCAAATGGCGAACCCATCTTTTTCAGAGTGGCCTTCAAACCGACATCAACAATTGGTAAACCCCAGATGACTGCGGATTTCAGCGGTCAGGAAGTTGTGCTTGAGGCCAGCGGACGACATGATCCTTGCGTTGTGCCCAGGGCGGTGCCCATTGTGGAAAGCATGGCGGCCTTGGTAATTGCGGATCTGGCGTTACGCCAAAAGCTAAACGGGAAAGCCTTTTGTCGGCATTGCTTAACAGGGGGTAAAGAGATAGTATGATCGGTATTATCGGTTTCGGACGTTTCGGCAAACTTATGGCTAGCTATTTAGCCCAGGATTTCAATGTATTAGCATATAATCGTAGCGATAAGGCGGAAGCGATTCTAAAGGTTGGCGCATCACCGGGGTCATTTTCCCAGGTGTGTCGTCAACCGATTGTCATCTTGGCGGTTCCGATCTCCTATATGCAAGATACATTAAAAGCCGCCGCCCCGCATCTTAAAGAAAACGCTTTGATTGTAGATGTCTGCTCTGTCAAAATCCTGCCGGTCCAATGGATGAAGACTTTATTACCGGCTTCCGTTTCCATTCTCGCCACCCATCCCATGTTTGGGCCGGACAGCGCCGCCGCCTCTTTAAAAGGAAGAAAAATTGTTTTATGCCCGGAACGGATCAAAACCGCCCACTATAAACGTATTACGACCTATTTGGAGTCAAAAGAACTGGTAGTGATTGAAGCTACGCCCCAAGAGCATGACCGCAAAATTTCCCTTAGCCTTGCGCTGACCCATTTTATCGGTCGTTCATTATCTGAATTCGGAGCCCCCGAACTGGATATTGATACGGAAGGCTACCAACGACTGCTTCATATCTTAGGCGTGGTTGAGAATGACACCTGGCAGTTGTTTTACGATATGAACAAATATAATCCGTATGCCGGGGAACAGCGGGAATTATTTATCACCGCCATGCAAAATATCGATGTTCAACTTAGACAATAAAAGGGGAAACGCAGATGGCGCAGTCAAATTCAGAAATCCAAAAACTTCCCATCGGTGTATCCGATTTTAGAAATTTGCGTGAAGACGGGCGTTATTATGTCGATAAAACACCATTTATTGATGAGGTGCTCAAAACTTCGGCGGATGTGATTTTGCTTCCACGCCCGCGGCGTTTTGGCAAAACATTGAATCTGAGTATGCTGAAGTACTTTTTTGATATGAATGTCGAAAACGGAGCCGCCCTCTTTAGCGGCGCCAAAATCGCTGAACTTGATTCTTTTGGTCAACATCTGGGGCAATATCCGGTGATCTGGTTAACATTCAAAGACCTGAAAGCGCGCTCCTGGAAAGATCAGTATCGGGGATTGACCAATCTCTTAAAAAACCTGTTTGCCCAGCATATTGCGGTTCTGGAATCCGGCCTGTTGTTGAAACCGGACAAACGCTATTTTGAATCCGTTTTAGATGACCGGGCTGAACCGCAAGATTACCCAGAGGCGCTTCAACATCTCAGTCGCTGTCTATATAAGGTGTATAATCGAAAAACGGTTATCCTGATTGATGAATACGATACACCGATTCATGCCGGCTATCTAAATGGTTATTATGATGAAATTATCAGTTTCATGCGTGGACTTCTAAGCGGAGGGTTGAAGGATAATGTGTATCTGTTCAAAGGAGTTTTAACCGGCATTCTCAGAGTTGCTAAAGAATCAATTTTTTCCGGTTTGAATAACCTGGGCGTTTATACCCTTTTGGACAAAGAATTCAACTCCGCATTCGGTTTTACCGAACCTGAAGTAAAAAAATTATTGCAAGATTATGACCTTACAAATCATTACGGTGATGTCGCTCTTTGGTACGACGGATACCTCTTCGGAGGCGAAATCATATACAATCCATGGTCGCTATTAAACTTCGCCGCAAGTATTGAGCATATTCCCAAACCCTATTGGGCGAACACAGCCAGTTCGGAGATAATAGAACAAATAGCAACCCGCGGCGGGCGCGAAATTCGTGAAGAAGTGGGACTGCTTTTAGAAAAACATCCTATTGAAAAGCCAATCTATGACAGCATCGTCTTGCGTGATCTGGACCGGCGTGAAGACCTTTTCTGGAGCTTTTTGCTATTCAGCGGCTATCTGAAAGCGACCGAAC
>JAOZRC010000398.1 GCA_029940345.1 Desulfobacterales bacterium | reverse complement strand
CCATCCAAGATAACCGGCCGGATACTGGTTTGAACGGACGCTTTGCGCTCATTATTCCGGTTTATAACCATGAGCAAAAGGTGCGTGAAGTGATCCTTGCCGCTAAAAAACTGCATATACCGATTTTTGTGGTAGATGACGGTTCTACCGACGGTGGGTATAACCGCATCGAAGAGATTAAAGATATCTGTATCTTGCGTCATGGCGTGAACCGAGGCAAAGGCGCCGCAATTCTGACCGGAATGAAAGCGGCCGGCGCAACCGCGGACTGGGCGATTACGCTCGACGCCGATGGTCAGCATAATCCTGGAGACGCGCTCAAACTGATCCGTGCCATAGTTCGGGGACAAAGGCCGATTATTGTTGGAAAACGACAAGGTATGGCTGGTGCCGATGTTCCCTGGACCAGTCGCTTTGGCCGAAAATTTTCCAATTTCTGGGTGTGGTTGTCGGGAGGCCCTTTAATGAACGATTCCCAAAGCGGATTTCGTATCTATCCGCTGCCGGAAACCCTTCACCTGGATGTGGTTGCCCGGCGGTTTCAATTTGAAATTGAGGTACTTGTTAAAGCCCGCTGGCATGGGATTCCGGTGTATGAAGCGCCGGTCAGCGTCAATTATCGCCCCGGTGTTAAACGAATCTCCCATTTTCGTCCTTTTACCGATTTTGTACGTAACACGGGCGCTTTTTCGCGCCTCATTTTTCAAAAAGTTGTTTTTCCGAATTCAATACGGCTAAAGTGATAAGATGCGAATGTTAAAAATTGTTAATATCCCAATCGTTGTTTTAACGACAGTTATTGTTATCCTGCTTTTGGCAGTCGGTTTATACCGCTTGCAAATCGATATGGATATTATCGGAACGCTGCCTCAGAACGATCCGGTAATTGCAGACGCCCGTTATGTGATTCTCAATCACCCGATCCAGGATCAGTTGGTCATTGATCTGGGCATTGACAAACATGATCCCGCTATGCTGGTGCAAGCCGGCGAGCTGATCGAGCGCCAACTGACTGCCAGCGGACTGTTTGAACAGGTGGGCATGGATGAAACGCGCCATCAGGTTCCGAAACTGATGATGCATATCATTGATCATTTGCCAGTGATGTTTTCCCAAAAAGAGTTAGAGCGCAACATCAGCCCGTTACTCGAGCCGACCCGTATTCGATCAAAACTGCAGGATAATCTCAGGCAATTGGCGGCGATGGATGGTATCGGGCAGGCGCGATTTATTGCCCAGGACCCGCTTGGGATCAAAGACAGTGTGATGGCGCGGCTCATTCACCTGGCACCTTCCGGAAACGCCCGTATTTACAAAAACCATCTGCTCTCCGCAGATAGCCGCCATCTCCTGATCACCGCCCGTCCCCTGGGTTCTGGCACGGACAGCCGTTTTGCCCGTGAGGCCACCCGTTTGTTTTCTTCTGTTCAAAATACGATTGATGAAAAATACCGTTCCCGGGGCTATCTGTTTAAATTAACGCCCATGGGCGCTTATCGCGCGGCATTGGATAACGAAACCATGGCCCGACAGGATGTGCGGCGTGCCATCATATTCGCAACGGTCGGTATCACGCTACTGCTGCTGGCCGCCTTTCCGCGACCTTATATCGGGATTTTAGCCCTGCTGCCGGCGCTCGCCGGTTCGGTAGGCGCTTTTTTTGTTTATTCACTGTTCCATCCATCCATCTCAATGCTGACACTGGGCTTCGGCGGTGCGATTATTTCAATCACTGTGGACCACGGCATTATCTATCTGCTGTTTTTAGACCGGCCCCATGAAACGTCGGGAATCGAAGTCGCGCGGGAAGTTCGCGCTATCGGACTTTTGGCGACGTTAACCACGGTGGGCGCTTTTGGCGCGCTATCATTCAGCGGATTTCCGATTCTTGCTCAGGTCGGCCAGTTTGCGGCCCTGGGAATTGCGTTGGCCTTTATTTTTGTTCATACGGTGTTTCCCCTTATTTTTCCAAAAATGCCGCCCGCCCGACGTAAATCAAAACCCGTCCTTGAGCATATAACCGATGTGCTGGCATTAAAAGGCGGCAAAACCAAAGTTGTGATCGCATTGGGCTTGGCGGTGTTGATGCTTTTTTTTGCGAAACCGCAGTTTCATATTGATTTGAGTTCGATGAACAGCATCAGTGATGAAACCCGGGCTGCGGAACAATTATTGGCAACCGTTTGGGGAGATATTTTTTCCAAAATTCACTTGGTGACGGTGAGCACTGATCTTGAAGAACTTCATGCTGCCGGGGACCGTCTAACGGGCATGATTGAAACCGATATGGAAAAGGGCGTATTGGCATCCGGTTTTCATCCGGCCATGATCTTTCCAGGGAAGGAACGCTGTGAACAAAATCTGGCTGCCTGGCATCGTTTTTGGAACGCTGACCGTCTGGCTAATGTTATTCAGACGGTGCGCGCCGTTGCTGTTGAACTGGGCTTTGCGGCGGATGCGTTTGAACCGTTTTTTCAAAGCCTGACGCGCAACACCTGTCCACCGCATGGCAGTGATGAACCTTTTTTCTCATTACTGGGCATATCCCGCAAGCCGGCCAATGGCGTCTGGATGCAATTTACGTCATTAACGCCGGGAAAAGGCTACCGCCCCGATCAGTTTTACACCCGTTATGCGACCGATCAGGTCAAAATATTTGACCCGCAATATTTTTCTCAAAAACTGGGCTCTTTTTTATCGGCCACATTCAGTAAAATGGTGTTAATTATCGCTGTCAGCGTGGTGATTCTTTTGGCGCTTTTCTTTTTGAATTGGAAACTCACCCTGATTGCGCTGCTGCCCCTGGTATTCGCATTTATCTGCACCCTGGGCACGCTGAACCTGATGGGACGTCCGCTGGATATACCCTCTTTGATGCTTGCGATTGTAATCCTCGGCATGGGGATTGACTATTCACTGTTTTTTGTGCGCGCCCACCAGCGTTATCAGGAGCCGTCACACCCGTCTATGGGGCTGATCCGCATGGGCGTTTTCCTGGCTTCCACATCAACGTTGATCGGATTCGGCACACTAAGCTTCGCCCAACATACGCTTTTACGAAGCGCCGGACTGACTGCCTTACTTGGCGTCGGCTATGCGGTGATCGGCGCCTTTATGATCCTGCCACCGTTACTGGACTGTGTCCGGCGGCATGAAGTCCGTGGTTCGCAATCTTTGGCGTCTAAACTTTAACTGTATCCTATAAAAATCATGGTGTCGGGTGTCAGGAATGATAAAAACAGAACCTGAACACTGAAACCCGAACACTATAACCTGAAACCGATACAAAAGATTAGGATAAAATGGCATCCTTTATTTTACCCCGAAAGCAGTTTACACTTTACCTGAGAATGCTGAACCAAAGGTTTAGCATAGGCAAGCCCAAAATGCTAAACCTTTGGTTCAGCACTCCTTCGAATTGTCAACCGGAAAATGAAGGATTCCGATAAAATCCCCTTTACTTGAACATGAGCGAACTCTACTATAAAATCGCAATGCATCTGTCCCGCCGGCTGGGGATGTGGGTTTTCCGTCTCTCGTCTTGGTTTGTAACCGCCGGTTTTTTTCTTTTTAATCCCAAGCGGGTGATGATCAGTGTACGCTTTTACCAGCGCCTTTTCCCGGGAAAAGCGAAACCATATTATTTATGGTGTACCTGGAGGCAGTACCGCAATTTTACAACCCTTTTTTCGGACCGGGCGGCGTTTGCACAGTCCGGCCACATGGACTATAGCTCCCAAGGATGGGAACATCTGGAACAGGCGCTGAACAACCAAACCGGCGGCATCATCCTGATGTCGCATCTGGGGAACTGGGAGATCGCCGCCCATCTGCTTAAACAGCAAAACGCCGACATCCCGTTGCTGCTTTACATGGGGATCAAACAAAAGGAACAGATCGAGCGCCTTCAGAAGGAAAGTCTGGCCGACAGCGGTGTCAGGATTATCGCCGCAGATCGTGAAAACGCCTCGCCGTTTGATATTATTGAAGGCGTTCGTTTTTTGCAAGCCGGCGGCTTTGTATCTGTCACCGGGGATATCGTTTGGCATTCGCAACAACGCCGCATCCCGGTTCGCTTTTTGGGCCAGGATGTGTATTTCCCGGAAACACCTCATCTTATGGCGCTCCTATCCGGTGCGCCAATTTACGTTTTTTTTGCTTTTCGGGTGGGCCCGCGCCAATACCACTTCAGTTCCGGTGAGCCACGCTATGTAAAAGCTGGCTCACGCGCCGAACGCGACCAATCCGTCAAAGCGTCCGCGCAACATTACGCCCATCTTTTAGAGCAAAGCGTACACCGGCATCCTTTGCAATGGTATCACTTCAGTCATGATCTTACGCCTGATGATGAAAACGATCCCAAGGGTTTGTCATAATGCACCTGCACGAACGTGCATTTAATGATATGATCAAGATTTGAACCCAATTAGTCCGATTTTTGTATCAAATTATTAAAATGGAACATAAATGTGCTTCGAGACACTCGTCTAAATAAACAAACGCGCTATCTACGATCAGGCATAGGAGGATGATCTCGCAAAGGTAACATTCCCCCTGAGCGGAACGGCTTTCCGCTCTACATGATCGCAACCGTGCGTGAGTGTGTAGCGCGGGAAGCTGTCCCGCGTTCGTTTACACGTAGGGGGAGTGAACGGTTACTCGCAAAGTGTATTAAGCTCTATATTGGCATGTTTCTTGCATTTGGATATGTATCGAATATCTATTAAATATCACATGATGCCCATTCAACCTATTCCAAGGAAATGTGATAACGCTTTTAAATTATTCACAAAAAATCAGAAATAAAATGTTAATGCGAAGAACTGGGTATTAAAATTATCTAAAAAGGAGATGCGCACATGAAACTGCAAGATATCAAAAAAAATAGTGAGTTACTCGATGCAATTGATTGGGACATGACTCCGGAAGAAGCTGTTCGGCTCTATCTTGAGTGGGGCAACAACTGGGCCGGCGGCAATTACGTTATCAGGAGTAAAAATGATGTAACCCACTATTTCGTTGTAAATACTTGGGAAGCAAAACCCGTTATTTATTTCATCCGGCGCAACTCAGATGAAGCTGTTGAACTCGCCCGAATTAATTTTCCGGATCAGTTAGAAAATGATTTTTTCAAAACCAACGGACGCGCTAAAGGTGTGTTTTCAATAGAAGGCGATGTAAAAATTTGGCTGCAAAGTCAATTATGCGACGCCTGATGATTGCTTAATTATACTGATCGTAGACGTTCAAGCTCCTCCCCTGATTTGTTTGGGAGCCTTATCACTTTCATATCATCAAGGGAGGAGTGAACGGCCACTGTCGATCCGCATTGAATTTTCCCGTCATTGAAGAGCGCAAGCATCAGCTTGCGGCTGATACTTTTTCAGTTTGACTTTATCCGATTAAAATGCAATTATTCCGTAGTAAATGATATTGACGTCCTTTTTGTGAGGCTAAAAACTGCAGGCTTCTTTTCAGCCTGTCTTGCACTTTTAGGGCTTGATCGTCGTTTCGGCCATTTTGAATTTCGGGCTACCAACATAAGGCGGGACAGACGTAGGTTGGGTTGAGGAACGAAACCTGACATCAGCCT
>JAOZRC010000999.1 GCA_029940345.1 Desulfobacterales bacterium | reverse complement strand
GCCAGGCTCTTACAGCGATTTGAACTTGTAAACGCTTATTTGGCGCGTCTTTAAATGAAATAGTATAAATTTCAGGAAACATTTAAGTATTATGTCTCTAATTTAATACGGCTGCTAATACAAGCATGGCAAGACCCTGAGTGGATTCGAGCTGCATCGGAAAGTGAAAAAACCCCAACAAGTTCATCCGGCTTTGATTGATGTACAAATAGGCGGTGTACGTCTGAAAAAATCATTTTTTTGATAGCATCTTCCAGCAGTTCATCGGCACCGCAGCTTTGAACCGGTGATGACATAATGATTTCTGCCGTTGCTTCCGAATCAACACCGTGTTTGTAAGCCAAAACCAAATCTGTTTTAGAAATAACACCACAAGGGGCGTCTTCTCTATCTTTTACCAGGATAGCACCAAAGCGATACACCGACAGTTCTTCCATAACCTGGAGTAATGAATCATCTTTAAAAACGGCCTTAACCTCTTTAGTCATTATTTCTTTTACGGAAAAGCGTTTGATAGAATCAGTTTTCAATTTTTTCTTTTGTCGGAAATGGCTATATTCACAATCATGGCAGAATTGGTAAAGCAGGCCCACAATATCCGGATAGGCCAGGGCGCCTACGACTTGGTTGTTCTCAGGGTCCGTTACATATAAGCGATAAATTCCCTTGGAACGCATAATTTGAAGCGCTTTTTCGAGCGCATTTTCCGGGTTGCAAAAAAGGGGCGGTTTGCTCATAATATCTGCCAAAGGGGAGTCTATCGGAAGACCGGCGTAATAAGCGCCCATTATATCCGTTTTTGATAAAACCCCTATCGGCTTGCCTGCCAGATCAGTGGTAAGGAGCGCATTAATTTTATATTTTATTAAAGCGTTAATGCTGTTGGCAATCGGGGTGTCTTGAGTCAAGCGGATGACTTGTCGACGCATAGCTTGGCCGACAATAAGACCACTTAATGTATTTTTACCTAATTTGGGCATGGGTTAACCTCTTAATCTGTATCTGTATCTGCATCTGTGAACTTGTCAATAAAACTGTAAAAAAGGTCTGATATGTAAACCATGCCTGTAATTTTATCATTTTCCAGTACAGGCAGACGACGGACATGTTTTTTGATCATAATATCAAGAATCATCAATATATGCGTTTGCGGAGTTATGGTAATCACTTCCGGGGTCATTATATCCCCAACCAAAACCGATTCAGTCTTTATACAAGCCATGTCAACAATGCCAGCGATGTCGATATCATCCATCATCCCCCAAATATGGGTATGTTTAGGCCTCATGAAAAGAAGAATATCATACATGGATATCATCCCAACCAAGCGCCCTTCAGCATCTATGACCATCATACCGAAAATTTTACGGCCTTCTTCCTTACTTGCCTGTTTAAACAATTTGACAGCTTGATTGACATGTGTTTGCGAGGTCAGTGTATGGAATTTGGTACTCATTATATCACTGGCTGTTATTTTCATGCTTTTATCCTTTCAGACTCAGAGCCTGTTTGGAAAGTCGTGATCGAAGCGAAAAAGTGTGAGAGCGAGGGC
>JAOZRC010000397.1 GCA_029940345.1 Desulfobacterales bacterium | reverse complement strand
AACTTAACTAATTGATATTAATGAATTAAATAATTTAAGTCAGAAAGATGGGTTAGTGTTGATGTTAAAAAAAATGATAAAAAAGATAGGTCGTCCTATTATGCCTTATCAAAAAAAACGGCATCTATTCCGACGCTTTGTTTTTTTCATGTTAATCTTTGGATATGGATCGTTCAGTGCGAGTGATGCTAAAACGATCAGTAGCGCAACGGTAAATCCGGACTTCGTTGTCTGGACTGATTCACCCTATATTGCGACAGACCCCTCGGCGATGCCCTCTTCACGCAAAAACATCTCGGAAATAAAACTCCAAGCCGCCATCAATGAATATGAACATTTTGTGCTGAACGTCACAAATCTGTCAAATCGTTATATGGAATTTCAAGTGAGTGGACAGCTTCCGGGCCAGATCGGCAGGCCGCGCTCCGGCCTATGCACATCTGTTCAACGTCTTCAAACCTACCAGCCCAAACTTTTGAAAATGGGAAGGAAATTACCTGAGAAGGAAGATGGTCTGGCCATGCCTCTCCTTAAGCTGAACGAATTGGAAACATTTTTCGTACGACCCCACACAACCCGTCAACTTTGGTTTACGGTTCATACGCGGGGTATGATAGCTGGCAGCACCATGCATACACTGCAAATTATACCGCGTGGTTCTCAACTTCCCGCTGTTGACGTATTTGTTGAAATGACCGTTTGGAACTTTCAACTCGAAAATGAGGCGCCTATCGGTGTTTTCTGTTTTGACTATGGAGGCGATTACAACTTTTTAAAAAGTTACAAGATTAATATTTGGCTCCGTGGTGCCTTCCCTCCGAGAATAAAGAACAACCTCCGGCTTGATAGCGATGGTAATATAAGCGAACTTACAACCGACATTAAAGGGGTCAAAAGGCGCATGGCAAAGGGAGCCCGCAAGTTTCTTTTTTCCTATGGATATACAGGAGACTTTATCAAGTGGGCCCAAAAGAATCATATTGAATATATGAGTGATCACTGGAAAAGCCTATTCAAGCGGATTTTATCGCAAATGGTTAAAGAATGGCGGGAAGCCGGTCTTAAATATGAGAATTTTGCGCTCCAGACCATTGATGAAGCCCATGACAAGAGTGTAGAACAGGTTATTGAAACGACGCCGCTTATCCGGGAAGTTGACCCTGACGTGCGCACCGCTATGACCATTATGACGGATATTAAGGAGTTGAAACGGATGGCTATACACGTCGATGTATGGATTAACAGAAACGGCGCTATTTGGAATGAAAAACAGAGGTCCTTTTTTCAATCAGAAAAGGCGCTTGGTAAGCCAATCTGGAGTTGGAACATGCCGAGCAATCTTAAATCACGCCCTTTGACAGACTTTCGCACATACGGATGGCGCGCCATGAAATTTGATTTCGATGCAATTGGCTTTTTTCTTTATTATGGCGTCGTATATAACCCCCAGCAGAAAGGCGGTGGAATTGCCACACGTCACTGGGAGGCATGGCGGGACGGAATTGAGGATTACCAGTATCTATGGACTTTAAAAAAAGAGCTCCTCAAGGCCCGCCAACGGAGTGTTAGCAAAGAAAAGTTACAATCGGTGGAACAGTTCATGTCAAACATTGTCGATAAGGTCATCACCGCAAAATTTTTCCCGTCCAACGATCAGGCGACACATGACAGGATACAAACAGCCCGCGCATTATTAGCCAAGGAGATTGAGCGGGTGGCAATGTTAAAATGAAATGCTTTGCTCTATAGGCTTTCAGATAATCAAAGAGAGCATATGATGACAAGATCATACGTTAATTGTATTGTGTTTTTGGGCCTCGGCCTGTTGTCTCTGACGCAACCACTATACTGTTGGTGTGAAACGCAGGCTTCGGCTTTGAAAACCAACCTGATATTGAATGGCGGGTTCGAGACTCCAAGCGATGATTTGAACTTCCCTCTTGGATGGATTCCTCTGATTAAAGGTAATGTCACAACGAAATGGACCGACTCTGAAGCGCATTCGGGAAAAAGATGTATAGAGATGGCGGCCGACTTTGATGAAAAGTGGGGGCACGCTTACTGGAACAGTTTTCCCTTCAAAGTGAAGCCTGGCATCGCCTACCAAATATCTTTCCATTACAAAGCGGTCGGATACGGCATACCGGTTTTTAAGTTGAAAAATATTAAGCACTGGCGACTTTTTCCAGGAGACACTAAAGGAGAATGGATCTATCACGAAGATACCGTCGTCATTCCACCTGGCATCACTTCTACTCTGTTCTCCGCACACAACTATCATCGTCGGAGTAAAACGCTTTGGGTTGACGATGTCAGCCTTTATGAGCTTCCATTGGAAGATTCACCTTTGACAAAGCGTCTCACAGCGGCACGCTTTGCTATTGATGCTCTTATAAAAAACAGTGAGGCTCTTGAATTGACTTCAGTTCAAAAGGCCGAGCAGTCAGCACTGCAGAATCACCTTGCAGGGGCGCAAAAAGTATATGCCGAACTGAAATCCAGACACGCAACCGTTGAAGATTTTAAAGCGATGAACGCAGGCCTGGAGAAAATTGAAAAGATGCTTGGCACCTATCTTTTTACACTAACGTTAATCACTCCTGATGAATGGGAAAAAGGCGAACGCCAGGCAAACAAAATTAACAGACATGAGACAATTAAAGTACAGACTACCTCTGATTCGGGCATCCTCTATTTTATGAGTGTCAAAAATTTGATTGATGAAGGACTGCCGATGCGTGTTGTGCTGACAAAAAGTAAAAAAGAACGTCAATGGAATGCGCATCTTCTTGTCACACCGGCCTACCCAGTAGTACTCGCGGGCAACAAGGAAACTGCTAATATGGAATGGGGAAAGTTAAATACATTAGGAGAGGTGTTCCTCCCCCCGGATGTTGCGCGTTTCTTCAGGATTGAACTTGATCCTAACGAAATTAAACCTGGTAAATACAGATTCGGTATTCGCATCGAATGTCTCGACCGCGTTGCGGAATCCGGACAGATTGATATACGGGTTGAAGTTAAAGCAAAAAAAACGAGGCAAAATTAGAGATGCACAACCCTAAAATACACTGGGATGAAATCGGAAAACAGTCCGTTATCGGATATGGGAACAGCTCCGGTCTTAGGGAATAACTTATGCCTCAATCAATAGTTACCAAACGTATTTTATTCGTTTACAATACCGCAAGCCCCTTTGTTTTTCTTGACCGTGATTTATTGCAGCAAAAGTGGGAAATTTGTGAGTTGTATCAACAAACGCGGCGCATTAATTTTATCAATCTCATCCAGGCAGTGCATCAATGCAATCTTATTTTTTGCTGGTTTGCCAGTTGGCATTCACTTATGCCCGTTCTCCTTGCAAAATTGTTACGCAAACCGTCAATAGTTGTTGTCGGGGGTTATGATACAGCAAATCTGTCAGAAGCTGATTATGGTTCGCAACGGGGCGGCTTAAGGCGGTTGATTGCCAGGACGGTCATTTTTAATGCCTCTCATTTAATTACAAATTCCTATAGTGCTAAGATGGAAGCCATTGAAAATGCAGGCGCTTATCCACAAAAGATCCATGTTATCCATCATGGATTGCAGGACATTCCAATAGGGTCGTTGAGCAATCGCGATCAACTTGTAATTACGGTCAGTAATGTTTGGCGTGAAAATCTTTTACGCAAAGGTTTATTACCTTTTGTGCAAGCGGCATCTTTTCTACCGGATATAAAATTTATGTTGATTGGTAAATGGTATGATAACAGTATCGAAACATTACGCCAAAGCGCACCCCCAAATGTCGAATTCACAGGATTTGTTTCAGATGAACGGTTAATAGAATTATATCAGCATGCCTCGGTCTATGTACAAGCCAGCTTACATGAAGGGTTTGGTATGAGTGTGGCAGAATCCATGCTTGCCGGATGTATTCCGGTCGTTACACGAAAGGGATCGTTGCCCGAAGTCGTAGGCGACGCTGGGATATATACAGACTCCGCCAAACCACGGGAGATCGCAGAAGCAATTCGACAAGGCTTGGCAATGGATAGCGCAAAGCGCAACCAAGCCAGAGAACGCATTGTAACCAACTTTTCTTTAGAGCGTCGAAAAAACCAGCTTTTCTCTTTAATAAATCAATTTTTATAGCAGATATTTTATTGGCAATAAGGTTTGTTACAACCGGTGGCAGAGTGCATTGGGCGTCTATTCTGAAAGGATTTAGCAGCAGCGGGATTGTAAATAAGTTGTTCAGCACAAGAAGGTAATACGTTTGATTGCGTCGCTCCGTATATGCAGAAACGGGATTGATTAATGAATTTATCAGCACTATCTGAAAAACCATTACTATCTGTTTCCATCGTTTTTATGACTGAAGTTATAGCAATCATGATTTTTTGGTATTTCCTTCCTGCTCATTTCCAAATCAATGAAAGTTCTGATTACATTGCAAGATACAAACCCGTGGCTCTTAATATTCTCAAAGGAAATGGAATCGTTAATGATGACGGCAGCCTGGCTACCGCATATCCTCCCGGCTATCCACTATTATTAGCGGCACTCTTTGGATTTTCAGAAATATCAGGTATTTCTGAAAGAATTGTCATAAAAGGATTTATTCTTTTTTGTATGGGATTAAGTTGTGTCATTATTTTTCTTCTGGCAAACAGTCTTTGGGGGCGAGCCCCCGCATTGATATCCTCTTTTCTCTGGACATTTTGCCCATTTAACCTGTGGCTTACGAAGCAGCCCAACAGCACAATTCCATTTTTGGTCATGCTTTTTAGCAGTGTTTATTTTTTCAGTTCGGTTTTGCTTTATAAAATTAAATCCGGAAAAATATTTTTTCTTATCGGACTGATGGCTGGCTTGACAATGCTAATCCGTCCGATTGCACTACTCTTCGGATTGGTGATGGCTATGCTAATCTGGTCGGTTTATAGTAAACTCAAATTGCGCTTGCGCATATTCCTTATTACAATGTTATTATTTGGAAATATTACAGTTATACTACCTTGGCTGGGCTGGGTCTATAACAAAACGGGTAGAATGATCCTCCTCTGTGAGAATGGGGCGTCCAGTATGAGGGATGGATTAACATTTGCTGTTGATCTCAAAGACTACCGGCAGGGGACTTGGGTGCCGCAGGATGTAATGATGTTAATGCGAGATATCAACAACAGTGTTGACGAGTTACAATCATATTCAGACATCTTATCAATGCTAAAAAATAAAATTTATGAATGTCCGCTAACCATTGTGAAATTGATCTTAATTAAAGCATTGCGCTGTTGGTATGGGACAGACAGACACCGGTTTGAAATGCCAATTGCGTTAATTCAGGTTTTTTATATGATTTTAATCGGCTGGAGCAGTCGCATTGCTTGGAAACAGGGAGGCAACGCTAAACGATTGGTTATCATAATTTTGTTCATTACAATGTATTTTTGGAGTGTGACTACGTTAGCCTCATTGTCCATACTAAGATATATGTTACCATCTTTGGGAATAATGCTGGTTTTAACCTCTGCTTTGTTTCATAGTTGGTTATTTGAAATAAAAAATTCGCGCCAGACACCCACAAATTAAAGCAATTATTCTTTACTCTCAGATTAATGCATCGTTATTATA
>JAOZRC010000396.1:4148-5633 GCA_029940345.1 Desulfobacterales bacterium | reverse complement strand
ATGGCATTTCCTGAAACGAGCATCGGCATCTATCCCGGTCTGGGCGGAATGTTGCGTATGACCCGCCAAGTTGGGCCCGAATTGGCCAAATACTATGTGTTCACCGGCGCTCCTTTAAGCATGCCCGATGCGCTGGAACTTGGAATTGTCGCTCGTCTGGTCAATCCTGCTGAAGTGGAAGGTGCAATTAAAGAACTGGTCGCCCAGGGCAAGCCGGATAAATTCAAAGAACGCGCGATTCCCGAAAAATTTAAGCCATTAGCTATACTGGGAAGTGATGCGAATGTTGATCGGCTGTTGGCTGGTGAAACACCTGAAGGCACTGATGACAAACTGGCCGCCCGGATGAAGAAAATTATCAGCTTTAAAGCGCCTTTAGCGTTAAAAGTGGGAAATGAAATCATCAATCAGCAAATCGGCAAGTCCATGCCTGAAGCAGTGGAGATCGAACTGGATAAACTGGCGGAAATATTTGCAACGGCCGATGCCCTTGAAGGTTTAACCACGGTGGGCCGTAAACGTCCTGAATACAAAGGCGTTTAAATGGCAATGACGCGCGAGCAAGAGCTTGCCCAAAAAGGCTGGAAGCGTCAAAACACATACAATGAACCGCGTTTATCTGAAATCGCAGCCATGTATGAAGAGATCGGTATGGAAGTCCGGCTCGAACCTTTCAACCCGTCCGAAGAGCCGGGCTGCACCGATTGCATGAAAACGATGGAGGATAAATATAAGACGGTTTATACGCGTTAGTTGTCAGACAAAGCCATTATGACCCAAATATCCCACGATCATAATTTTAAAAATCTGTTTTTAGATTTTCCCGAAGATGCGCTGAAATGGCTCTTGCCCCAGGCGCTGCAAGAGTATGGTCCTTTATGCAATATCGAATTTATACGGCAGGAACCAAAAAAACAAAAGCTTACCGATTCGTATACGGCTTTGGACCTGCCGATTCTATTTACGTTTGAACGATTAAAGATCATTTTATGGCTTGTGGAATTTCAGGAAGACAAGCACAAATTCTCAATTTACAAACTGCTGCACTATGTAACCGATATGATGGAAGCGCACTCGCAAGCAGTTGTAATTCCTACAGTTCTGTTTACAGACCGCCGCAAATGGCGCAAGGATGTCGATCTGAAGTTGGAAGCCAAATTCTGCGGAGAAACATTTTTGCAATTTAAGTATCTGCAAATCAGATTGTTTAATTATAACGCCCGGGACTACTATCATTCCGATAATCCGCTGACTAAAATTTTGTTGCCTAAAATGAATTACCCGCCGGATGATCGCACCGAGGTAATTCTTCAAGCCTACAAAGGCTTATTTCAACTGGCAACACCGATCTTGTTTGACAAATATGTCGATTTTATTGATATTTATGCGGAGGTGTTGGAGGAAGAACGTGAAGATATTGTCAGCCAATTAACTGAACAAAAGGAGACGGTCATGCTTGCGCAGTATATTAAGGATAAGGGAATT
>JAOZRC010000396.1:0-4048 GCA_029940345.1 Desulfobacterales bacterium | reverse complement strand
GAGACGGTCATGCTTGCGCAGTATATTAAGGATAAGGGAATTCAGGAGGGAATTCAGGTTGGAATTCAGGAGGGAATTCCGCTAGGAGAAACTAATTTACTATGCACCCTGATTGCCGAAAAGTACAGCGTTCCTGATGAAAAATTAAGGCCCGTTTTGGAAAATTTAAATAGTGAAATGCTTCAGGAACTCGGAAAACGAATTCTTTATTGGGATTCTTATGATAAAGTTCAGGATTGGATTCGGCAGCAGACAAAGAATGCAAAATAGACGTGCGGAGTCTGATCTTAAACTGAACAAAAGGAGACGGTCATGCTTGCGCAGTATATTAAGGATAAGGGAATTCAGGAGGGAATTCCGCTAGGTGAAACTAATTTATTATGCACCCAGATTGCCGAAAAGTACAGCGTTCCTGATGAAAAATTAAGGCCCGTTTTGGAGAATTTAAACAGTGAAATGCTGCTGGAACTCGGAAAACGAATTCTTTATTGGGATTCTTATGATAAAGTTCAGGATTGGATTCGGCAGCAGACAAAGAATGCTAAATAGACATGATGAAAACTCTTACACTACAAATACTCCCTGACGAATTTTCAATCTGGCAACTTCCGCCGAATACGCCATTACCAAAAATTGATGACTCATCTTTTTGGTCTGTTACACGAACCCCTGAAGAATTGTCAGTCGTATCAATTGCTAAACATGCACCGCCGGAAGAATCAAAAGAGGCAGGTTGGCGCTGTATCGGTGTTAAAGGCCCGCTGGCGTTTGAACTCACTGGAGTCTTGGCATCCCTGAGCGTACCTTTGGCCGAGGCCGAAATCAGCATTTTTGCAATATCAAGCTTCAATACCGACTATTTGCTTGTTAAAGCCAACCAGCTTAATCTTGCGCGCACCACTCTTGAACGAGCGGGGCACACATTTACAAATTAATCGTTATTTATTCATAAATAGTTAAATACAAAAGGAAAAAACAATGCACAAACTACTTACCAACCAACCGGGCGAAAAAATGCTCCTGTTAGGCAATGAAGCCATTGCCCGGGGAGCGTTCGAGGCCGGAGTGGCCGTGGCCAGCACGTATCCCGGCACTCCGTCTTCGGAAATCTCACTCAACCTGTTTCAAATGTCCCATGAAAGCGATTTCTATTTTGAATATAGCACCAACGAAAAAGTGTCGCTGGAGGTGGCCGCTGCCGCTGCAAACTCTGGTGTTCGCAGTTTCTGTATGATGAAGCATGTCGGCATGAACGTGGCTGCCGATGCGTTTATGACGTTAGCCTATCTGGGCGTCAAAGGCGGCATGGTGATTCTGTCCGCGGATGACCCGTTTATGTTTTCCAGCCAGAATGAACAAGACAATCGTTATTATGGTAAATTTGCCGGCTTGCCGCTGGTGGAACCGTCATCCGTGGCCGAAGCCAAGGAGATGGTCAAATATGCGTTTGAGCTTTCGGAAAAATTGCAGGAACCTGTGATTTTCAGAACCACGACGCGTATCAACCATTCCAACGGCATTGTGGAACTGGGGCCAATTACTCCGCCCCAAACCCAAGGCTATTTCAAAAAAGACCCTATGAATCTCGTGCCGGTTCCCGCCGTTGCGCGCAATCTGCATGTTAAACTGCTTAAAAATCTGAAACTGGCCGAAGAAATTGCCGCGCAATCGGAATACAATTTTATCGACGGTGACGGTGAATTGGGCATTATCTGTAACGGCGTCAGTTACGGTTACGCCAAAGATGCACTCAAAGAATTAAAACTGGAAAACAAAGCCAAAATTCTGCGCATCGGTTTTTCAAATCCCTTGCCGGCATCGCTGATCAAAGATTTCCTTAAAGGATGTACAAAAGTTTTAATTATTGAAGAGGGCGAGCCATTTATGGAGGAAGCCGTCAAGTCGTTTGCTTTTGAAGAAAAACTGGGCCTCACGATCAAGGGCAAAGATGAGACGCTGTTTTCACGCCTGTATGAATTTGACCCGGTTATGGTGACAAAAAATATCGCTTCCTTTTTAGATGTCGCCTACACGCCGCCGGAAGTCCCGGACCTGTCCGATGTTCCTGAAATTCCGCAACGGCCGCCAAATCTTTGTGCCGGATGTTCCCATCGCGCCACCTTTTATATTGTGAAACAAGCAGCTAAAGGTATGGATACCATTTATCCGACGGATATCGGTTGCTATACGTTGGGTTTCTTACCGCCCCTTTCCATGGGTGATTTTCTCGTTTGTATGGGTGCTTCCGCAGGGGCTTCATGCGGATTTTCAGCCGCTACCGATCAAAAGGTGATCGCTTTTATCGGCGATTCCACATTTTTCCATTCCGGTATTGCAGGGTTAGTCAATGCGGTGTTCAATAATCATAATTTAACGCTCGTTATCCTGGATAACGGCACGACCGCTATGACCGGCCATCAGCCCAATCCGGGTGTTGAAATGGAAAAATTAGGCTTGGAAGGCTACAACCGGATATCGATCAAGGCCGTCGTCGAAGCGCTTGGCGTTCCCAAAATAACAGTGATCAAACCCTTTAAAGTCAGAAAAAGTATTAAAGCGGTGAAAGAGGCGCTTGATTTTAAAGGCGTTTCGGTGATCATCTCCGAAGAGATATGTACGCTGTATGCCAAAGGTCTCAAGACTTTGAAAGTCAGACCGTTTCACATAACAGATAAATGCAAGAACCATAAAAATTGTATCAACGAACTGGCTTGCCCCGCTTTTATTCTTGAAAACGATCGTGTGCGTATTGATCCGGATTTATGTGTGGGTTGTGCCGTATGCGCTCAAATTTGCCCGGAAAACGCTATTTTGCCGTTAAAGAACCACGAATGAACACGAATGGGCACGAATAATTTAAAACTTGAAACTTGTAACTTTTAATTTAAAATAGGATATAAAATGGATGTTACACGATTAATCATAGTAGCAGTGGGGGGACAGGGCAACCTGCTTTCCTCCCGTGTTTTGGGAGAAGCCGCACTCCTGGCGGGCATTCCCGTTCGTATGAGTGAAATTCACGGTATGGCGCAGCGCGGCGGTGTGGTTGAATCCGCGATTGTGTTTGGAGATGCGGAAAGCTCAATTATTTCAGATGGCTGCGCTGATGTACTGGTGGGTTTTGAACCCTCTGAAACGTTGCGCGCGGTGAACAAATGCAGCAAGGACACCGTCGTGATTACCAATATGACGCCGCTACCGCCGTTTACCGTGGCTATCGGACGCGGTGTATATCCCGATCTGGATCAATTGCAAACATTGGTTAAACAAAAAACAGCTCGTCTGATCGCATTTGATGCCGCGGCACTGGCCAAAGAAGCGGGCAATGTGCTTTCCGTGAATATGGTTTTGCTGGGCGCATTGATTCAAACCGGTATTCTTCCGCTGACAGCCGAGCAGATAAAAGAGGCGATCCGCACGAAAACAAAAAAAGCCTTTGTCGAAACCAATATTAAGGCGGTTGACCTTGGCATTGCCGCTGCTGCACAGAGCTAATGGCATGACGGCGTATTGAAGAAATATAAATTCTGCAATACGCCGTTTCCCATTTAAAAGCTCACAAAGGAGAAAGAGAATGTTTTGGGATAAAAAATTTGAATGTATGCCGGTAGAGGAACTGCAAAAGTTCCAGTTAACCAAACTTCAGGAAACGGTTGCCTGGGTTTATGAGCGCGTGCCATTTTATAAAAAGAAACTGGATGAAATGGGACTGGCGCCCGATGCGATCCAAAGCCTTGAAGATATTGCCAAACTGCCTGTTACGGTGAAAAATGACTTGAGAGACAATTATCCGTTCGGTCTTTGCGCGGTGCCCCTGAAAGGGGTGGTGCGCGTACATGCCTCATCAGGCACAACCGGAAAACCGATTACAGGGCCTTACACCCGCGAAGATTTGGAGCAGTGGACCGAATGTATGGCGCGTAATCTATGGTCGGCTGGGTTGCGTCCCGATGATGTGGCTCAAAATGCTTATGGGCACGGTCTGTTCACCGGTGGATTGGGCTTCCACCAAGGCATTGACCGTATCGGCTGCACCGTTGTGCCCACA
>JAOZRC010000395.1 GCA_029940345.1 Desulfobacterales bacterium | reverse complement strand
TATAGGCTTTAAGAAAAAGCTTTTGGTTCGATGTAGGGTGGTCATCGCCTGCTAACCATTTTGTATTATACACAATTTTACTTGGCGATGCCCCACCGGCTCACCCCAAAAGCTTTATCTTAAAAGCTATATTTCAGATTAATGTAACTCGGAAAGCTATTTCGATTCGTCCGTATGGAAAAGCATTTTAGAAAAAAGCTTTTCCATAAGGTCATTAATAAATTTAACAGTATATCTTGGCATTGTTCGTACAGTCAAGAAAGATATGCCGCCATTTTTATATTGACTTTACCCATTAAAGAATTAATAGAAATTAAGTATCATACTTTGATTGTTTTGGCGAGAGTGTTTATTATATGGTTCTGATTTGATTTTTCAAAATGCCTGATTAGGATGCAGGTACGAAATAAGTACTTGACAAAAAATTTTCCGATATTTTCCACACGGCTCAAGGCAGGTTTGCAACCTGCCGGTTAATGCCGCCAGGTTGCAAATCCGGCGAGAGCGATGCTGGGAAGCTTACGACCAAGTATTTAGCTTTTCCTAATTCATAATCATAATTTGAGCGATTACCTTAAGATTAAGATTTCGTATGAACAGAGAGATTTGTAATGATGCCACATACAGATATACTGGTTATAACACCGCATCCGGATGACGCTGAATTCGGTGTTGCCGGAACCATCGCACGTCAGGTGCAAAAAGGAAAACAGGCGGTGTATGTGGTTTGCACCAATGGCGATAAGGGAACTTCTGATGTTTGTGTGATGCCGGAACAATTGGCTGAAATACGCAAAAAAGAACAAATGGCCGCAGCCGAAGTTTTGGGTGTAAATGAGGTGATTTTCCTGGAATATCCGGATCAAGGGTTGGAAGACACACCTGAATTCCGAAAACAGATCGTACGTTTAATCAGGCAATATCAGCCTCGCACCGTTGTAACCGCCGATCCTTACCGACGCTATATTTGGCATCGCGATCATCGCATTACCGGCCAGGTGGTCTTAGATGCCGTTTTTCCTTACGCCCGTGATTATTGGGCTTATCCGGACCTTACGGCCGAGGGCTTGGCACCCCATAAAGTGGAAGAGATGCTTTTTTGGGCAGCCGAAAATATAAATTATCGCACAGACATTACCGCTACTTTTGATCTCAAGCTGGCGGCGCTGCGCTGTCACCAAAGCCAGATGCTGGAAATGGATGTCCCTGACCTTGAAAAATGGCTAAAAGATCGCTGCCGATCGTTGGCCAAAGGTGAAGATTTTGAATTAGGTGAGGCGTTTCACCGGGTGGAATTAACCTGATGGGATTCTATGATTATTTTCTGACTATAATCTTATTAAATTAGGAATTATAATGAAATTTGGAAATTATGAGTGTACGTCTGTTGAATTGGGACATTTTCTTATAGACGGAGGCACGATGTTTGGCATCGTGCCCAAAGTGTTATGGGAAAAGCGGACACCTGCGGATGCAAAAAACCGGATGCAGATGAATATGCGTGGGCTTTTAATCCGTGGCAACGGGAAAACGATTTTAGTTGATGTCGGCATCGGAACCAAACTTACACCCAAAGAAAAAACTGTTTGGGCCTTTAAAGAAGAAATGGGGAATATGGATGCCGTACTGGTGCAACATGGCCTGACGCCCGCTGAAATCACTGATGTCATCATCACCCATCTTCATTTTGACCATGTAGGCGGCGCTACTTTTATTAAAAACGGCAAACTGACGCCGACCTTTCCCAATGCGAACTATCATATTCAAAAATCCCAATGGGAGACAGCGCTTAACCCCCATCCCCGAGACAGTAACAGCTTTCCGCAAATAAATTTCAAACCATTGGAGGAAGCCGGCGTTCTGACGCTATTAGACGGACCCGGAGAGTTATCAGACGGCATTGACCTGCTTGTCACTCACGGTCACACGACCGGACAGCAACACCCCCTGATTAAAGGTGACAACACATCGCTTTTCTACTGCGCCGACCTGATACCCACGGCGGCCCATTTGCCATTGTCATGGATTATGGCTTATGACAACCTGCCGATGACGATTATGGAAGAAAAGCACGCTATTTTAGAGCGCGCCTACAAAGAAAACTGGGTTCTTTTTTTTGAGCATGACTGTAAAATCACAGCGGTAAGCGTTCAGCGCGGGCAAAAAGGGGTCGAAATTAAAAAGGAAATTGTTTTATAACTTCCGACAAATTGATAAAAAATGAAAACTACCGATTTAAAAATGATTATTGATAATCCGAAATATATCCCGGGAATTTATAACTATTGTGATCGATGGTGCGAACGGTGCCAATTTACGTCAAAATGCCTGAATTGCACGCTTACGGAAAAGCAATTCGGCGGCCTCCAGGAAATTGGCCAATTTAATGACGAATTTTGGGAAAAATTCAATGAAGTGCTTGAAGATACGCTCACTTTAGTCCAGGAAACGGCCATTGAATATGGATTGGATCCGGATTCAATTAATGCAATGCTGGATGATCAAGGCCAAGATGTTATTGCTGAAAACGGCAAGTTAACCCATCTTACCACCCATGCATCGGACACGTATGCTGAAATGGTTGAAGAATGGTTTGACTCGAATGAATTTTACTTCGATCAAAAAGAAGATGAAATGAATCTCATCCGTATCATTTCATCTGGAAATAATCCGGAAAAAGAAGTTGCCGATATAAATGACGCGGCCGAAATTATCAGATGGTATCAATATCAGATCAGTGTCAAAATTCAAAGAGCTATCAGCAGTGATACTGTTGAAAAACAATCCGGAAGCGATTATGACCCCGTTGACTCCGCCAAAGACTCAGATGGATCGGCCAAAGTGGCCCTCATCGGTATTGAGCGTTCAATCACAGCATGGAAAATGTTAGTGAATTCATTTCCTGAGTTGGAAAAACAAATTTTGGATATGATCCTATTTTTGAAAAGCATTATAAAAAGGGTGGAAACCCAATTCCCTCGGGCAAGAGCATTTGTCAGACCCGGGTTTGATGAAATCGAAGTGACGGTCGCGCAATAAAAGGAAGTTTTTGTTTTTTACACTTACAAATCAGCAAAAAAAGACCGCTGTCTGGCTTCTGATTATCATTCCAATCGGCTTTTACAGCAAGTTTTACCAAGGCCCGGCGTCAGAATGGGTCAATAATTCTTTCATTTGTAGAGGAATTTGATAAAGCGCATCAAACAGATATCGTTGAAGGTGTAAAAGCGGGCCGCGGTGCGATAAACCAAGTCGGCCTGATAAAGTTTTTCAATCTTTTTATCAACCGCCTTTTTGGATACATCCAGCTTTGCGGCGAGCGCTTTGGTATCCACCGGTTGATTATTATACTTAGTGAAATAATAGATAATTTTGCGACCAAGCATGTCAACGTCATCCGTATTGATATACTTGCGATTGTCCTCGAAATGGGTCTGCCAGAAACCGTAAACCTTTCCGTTTTCGATTTCATAGCGAATGATTCTGTCAATTGAGTCTTTGTCATCAAACTTTTTACCTTCACACTTCGACATCGCCAGGCAGTACAGATAATAGGGATGACCGCCTGTCTGAGCGCTGGCATAAAGGGCGTTTTCAGAAGTGATCATCGCACCCGGCAAATAGATACGAAGCAATTGGCGTAATAAAGTGGCGCCGTCAGGAACTGCCAGGGGTTTCAAATAGATGAAGTCAAAACGCCCCCCTAACGGTCCGCCCATCACTGTTCTGAAAATCAGCGTCACGGCTGAACCGGATACCAGCATCGGCGCTTTGCGGCTCTGGGACATCCGGTCATATGTTGCCGTGAGGTCAGTTGCTGCCTGATCGGTCAGCAGTCCCTTTGCATCCATTTTCATAAAAAACTCCTGTGAGCAATCGTAAACATAGAATTTCATATCCTGAAATTCATCAATGATCACCGCCACGCGGGTTCCGGAATAGGAGGCTAATGTTTCAGGAAGCGTTATAAAGGCATCCCAATGATTTCTGGCATCTTCATAACCACCGTTATCATAACGCCTGAGAAAGGATTGAATCATTTATTTAGCAAGCTGCACGGCTTTATGTTCAGACCTGTATTCAAGGCTGTCTTCCAATTTAAAAGAACTGTCACGAAACAGAACAGGATCCTGATGACAATATGTGATATATTGACGAAAAAAGGACGTAGAATATTCCAGAAGGAATTTGTGCAAAGTTTTTTTCTCCCGCTTCATACGAAAATAGAAAGGAGCGACGCAATTTTCCGGTTTATAGAACACCATATTCACCAGCCGGTCCAAGAGAACGGTTTTGCCTATTCGGCGGGGCGCAATAAGAGCGGTACTCCACGAGCCCATACGCTGAATGCTTTTCACCGTATTAATTGTTTGGTTTTAGATAAAAAATGATCGGTTTCAGGGGCGGCCATATCAAGCCTGTAATTCGGTTTCAGCCCTTTATTATGATAGCGGTCGCCATCAGGTGTGTGCAAATAGCCGGTGGTAAGGAACATGGCCGAACCGTCACTTAATTCGATAATATCCTGAACAGTTCCTTTGCCATACGTTTTCCGGCCGACAGACAGCGCGCGTTTGTTCTGGGTTAGCGCGGCGATAAACACCTCGGCCGCACTGGCGGTGTCTTCATCTTGCCAGATATATACCGACAGCGTCGACTTGACTGCATTGCCAAAACTCCGATAGGATTTGACCGACGTCTTTTTTTTGATGTCCACGATTTTTATATCTTTGGCTAAAAACAGCATCGCGCAGTCAATGGCGCTGTTCAGGTCACCACCGCCATTTCCGCGCAGATCTATGACCACCGGTTTTGAAGTTTGCGTTTGGGTGATAAAATATTTTAGCTCACGTTGCGTGCTGCTTCTGAATAACAGGATTTTGATTACCGTCAGGCTATCGAATTTATGCTCCTGAACCGAATCCGAAGACACTGCTTCACGTTTGACACTGACAGTTTTTAAAGCGCCATCCGGTGCCAGCAGGATAATAACAACCTGTGTGCCTTCTTTTCCGCCAATCATGGCCCCGATGCCAAAAAGCGATTTTTTGGCAATATCTATCCCGTCAATCGCTTTCAGGATATCGCCCCGCGTTATACCGGCCTTTTCCGCGGGGCTTCCGGGAAAAGGAATGCAACTAATCTGACCCGTCGCATCTCTTTCAATACGCATACCGACACCGACATAATTGCTTTTTTGAGAACGCTTAAATGTTTTATATTCATCCGGATTAAGGAAATCCGCATAAGGATCAATACTATGCAAATACGCTTTTAGGGATTCGTACACAATTTCCCGGCCGGTAGCCTGTTTTAACGCATTTTGCTTTATTTGGGTGAACGCTTCAAAATAGAGCAACATATCATTGTCAGACGTCCACTCGGTTTTAGCCGGTTTATCAAATGCTTGAAGTGTTGTTGGTAAGGCAAGTGACAGGAGTATGAAAAGAAAGATAGCCGCCATTTTGTTTGAACACATTGCAAACATCCTATCTTGAACTGTAATTTATAAGACTATAAACATTTAGACGTAACTGTTCACGCCCTTCCCCTTTCGCAGAAGTTGTACAGACAGCCACATATTAAATTTCACTGCGTTATCGGTCATCGGCGTATTACAATACAGCTTCCTCCCTCT
>JAOZRC010000394.1 GCA_029940345.1 Desulfobacterales bacterium | reverse complement strand
AGAACCGCTCTCACACTTTTGCAGCCGATTTAAGACTTTTCAAACAGGTTCTTAGCAAGTAAGGTAAATTATTTTTTATACACGAAGTGTTTGGCCGACTTTGGGCACAACCGTATTAAAGCCGTTTTGTTCCAAAAAATCGCTAAACGCCAGGGACTGATCTTCTTCCCCGTGAACTATCGCAATCTTTTTAATTCGCAGATTGGACTTTTTTAAAAACCGGAGCATCTCGTGCTTATCCGCATGGGCGGAAAATCCTCCCAGGGAAACAACATGGGCTTTTAACGGGTACTCCTTATTAAAAAACCGCAGCAAAGGCGGATCACCCTTTCGTCCATTGGCCGCATAGGCCACCCCTTCTTCCAAAAGACGACGCCCCAATGTGTGTTGGGCCATGTAGCCCACGATCAAAATTGTATTCTTAGGATTATGGATTTTATAACGTAAGTGATGCAAAATACGCCCGGCTTCACACATACCCGATGCTGAAATGACAATATGCGGTGTCTTGTCCTTGACTAATTTGATCGATTCATCGACAGAGGCGACAAAATGCGCCTGGTCAAAACGAAATGGGTTTTGCCCTTTTTCCAAAAATGTTGTGTGCGTTTCCTGATCGTAAACTTCGGGATGTTCGCCAAACACCTTTGTGATGTTGGTCGCCAGCGGACTGTCAACATATACGGGCAACCGGGGAACTTCACCTTCATTGTATAATTCATGGATAACATAAAGCAGTTCCTGGGTGCGGCCGTATGCAAAAGAAGGAATTAACACACAACCGCCACGCTCAATCGCATCCAGTAAAACATGCTTTAATTTGCCGCGCAAATCCGTCACCGGATCGTGTTCCCGATCCCCATAAGTGCTTTCCATAATCAATAAATCAATATCACGGTCCTGATCTTCAAATTTCAAAGTCGGATCCCTGAGAATGGGCTTATCAAAACGGCCAATGTCACCCGTATAGCAGACAGTGAGGTTTTTTCCGTTAGCGCTGTATTTGATCATACTGATGGCCGATCCCAGGATATGACCGGCCTCGTAAAAGGTGCAAGTCAGGTTTCTGCCGATTGTTAACGGATGGCGGTAAGGAGCGCCGTCAAAATAGGAAAGCGCCTGATGGGCATCCTCCTGCGTATACAGTGGCTTGACACTCTTAAGATTATGTTTACGCATCAACGTGTTGATAGCATCTTTGTTCAGTCTGTGGCGGCCTTTTTTCAGTGTTTTTTTGATATTATCTGATTGGCGCCGACTGAGTTTTTTACGATCCGGGCCGGATTTGATTTCAGATAAGGCCCGGCGTACGGTTTTATAATTTAAATAATCGGCGTCCGATTCCTGGATATGCCCGGAATCGGGCAGCAAATAGCCGCATGCGTCAACAGTGGCGCGAGTGCATATCACGCGACCGGGAAAATTTCGTTTGGTGAGCAAAGGGATTCGGCCCGAATGATCAATATGGGCATGGGATAGAATAAGGTTCGCCACTAAAGACGGGTCAAAATGTAGGACCCGGTTTTTCTCAGCGGCATTCTGACGGCGTCCCTGGTAAAGACCGCAGTCTAATAAAATAGGGTCGGAACCGGTGTCAAGCAGATGCATTGAGCCGGTAACCTCTCTGACCGCTCCATAAAATGTTACATGCATTTCATCGCTCCTTTGATTTAGTATGATTAATATTGATCCGATGTTAAACCATGTAAACCCGGTTAGCACATTGCAGCAAAAAAGAAAACCAAATTCCACTATTTCAGCCATAGACAGTCATATATTACATTTCACAAGGCTAGAGGGAGGAGGCTGTATTGTAATACGCCGACGACCGATAACGCAGTGAAATTTAATATGTGACTGTCTATATTTCCAAATTTACTGATGACCGGCTCTTGTTTTTATAAGTAATGTGGTATCAATTTGACAGTGTAAAGGCTAAATGTTAAAAGTTATTTCATAACACGTTAAAATCATCAATTTTATGAAAGGCAAATAAAATGATCACATTATTAGATTATGGTGCCGGCAATGTTCGCAGCGTCATCAATGCCATTGAAAGCCTGGGCGAAACTGTGAGGATCGTTTCAGACAAAAATGACATCATAACAGCTAAAAAGCTGGTGTTCCCTGGTGTTGGCAATTTCGGCAGTATGATGCGTATTTTACGCGCTAAAAAGTATGTCGAACCGCTCAGAGATTATTTGCTGGCGGACAGACCTTTCCTGGGAATTTGTATGGGGCTGCAGGCCCTGTTTACAAAAAGCGAAGAGGCGCCGGATGAGAAAGGCTTGAACATTATTCCGGGTGTCGTAAAACGCTTTGATATCGATCTGGCTGTACCGCATATCGGATGGAACGGGGTGAACAGATGTAAGCCGTCCGGGTTTTTCAACGGCCTGGGTAATGATGAAAAATTTTATTTTGTACACTCTTATTATATTGCGCCTGAAGATGAGGATGCGGTGTTGACCAAAACCGACTACGGCATTCGTTTTGTCAGCAGCATCCGCAAAGGCAATATCATTGCCACCCAGTTTCATCCGGAAAAAAGCAGTGTCGCCGGTTTAACGCTGCTGCGAAATTTCATAGCCGGAATCGGGGAGACGGACGCTCCCCTTCCGCCAATAGGCCTGACCCGTCTCTCCAAACGCATCATCGCCTGCCTGGATGTCAGAACTAACGACAGAGGCGACCTGATCGTCACCAAAGGTGACCAGTATGATGTTCGTGAAAAAGGGAACGTGCGCAATCTCGGCAAGCCGGTGGAACTGGCGCAACGCTATTATGAAGAAGGCGCCGATGAGATCACCTTCTTGAATATTACCGGATTCAGGGCTTTTCCCCTCAAGGATATGCCGATGATCGAAGTGTTGAAACTGACATCACAAAATGTTTTTGTACCGCTGACGATTGGCGGCGGGATACGGGATTACATCGACAAAGATGGGAAGCGCTACACGCCTTTGGAAGTGGCGGACGCCTATTTTCGCTCCGGAGCAGATAAGATTTCCATCGGCAGTGACGCCGTTTTGATTGTCGAAGACTATTTGAAAACCGGTGAGAAAACCGGTCAAAGTTCAATTGAACAAATATCCGCAGTTTACGGCAATCAGGCGGTGGTGATCTCGATTGATCCGCGTCGGGTGTATGTAACCTCACCGGATGCGACCGATCATCAGGTCATTAAAACCGCCTTTCCCGGCCCTGGGGGTGAAACCTGGTGCTGGTATCAATGCACTGTCAAAGGCGGCCGCGAAGGCCGCAACTTGGATGCCGTTACACTTGCTAAGGCCTGCGAAGAACTGGGCGCCGGTGAAATCTTGCTGAATTGCATCGACCGTGACGGCACAAATTCCGGTTTTGATCTGGAACTGATCAATGCGGTCAAAGCGGCGGTTACGATTCCGGTGATTGCTTCCAGCGGTGCCGGCAATGCCGCGCATTTTTACGACGTATTTAGTAAGACACAAGTCGAATCCGCGCTGGCGGCCGGCATTTTCCATCGTCGTGAAGTGCCTATTTCAGAAGTTAAAAGCTATTTGATGACACAACATGTAGAAATCAGGCCATTGGCAAACTTGAAATAATTGCTTTATAACTGACACTTCAAAAGGGTAACCGTTCACTCCCCCCCTTAAGCGGTACGGCTTTCCGCTCTATATGATCGCGCCATGCGTGAGTTTGTAGCATGGGAAGCTGTCCCGCGTTAGTTTGAACGTAGGGGGGAGTGAACGGTTACTCAAAAGGATTTAGCCATGCGTGAATTTTCCTCTTACGGCCCGGTGGATAAATTCAGCCATTATTATGCCCCTCGCAAACAAATGATTGAAACGGCTTGCATTCAGCTTGTGGGGAAATAGTCCAAGAAGGGGGCCATTACATCACGGTCTGGGCACCGCGTCAGTGCGGTAAAACCTGGATTATGAACCAAACGCTTTGGAAATTGATGGAAGACAGCCGGTTTCATGTTCTTAAGAGCCTGTTTGAAAAGTCTTAAATCGGCTGCAAAAGCTTGAGAACGGTTCAAATTTACGTAAATTTTAGGCCAATAGGCTGGCTATTGCCATAAAATTTGCGAAAATTTGTACTCGTTCTCACACTTTTTCACTTCGATCACGACTTTCCAAACAGGCTCTAAGCTGGAATTGAAACATCTTAAAACAGTTACGGCTTTCCGCTTTACTTTGTCCCGTCTTGTGCTGGTAGCCCTGTTTGTTATTGACACACATGCAAATCATCTGATATACTTAATGTCTCTACGACTACATTTAGTGTCCCAGCTTATGTTGGTAGCCAAAAGTCTTAAATCGGCTGCAAAAGCGTAAGAGCGGTTCTGCTTTCCGCAAATTTCATGGTAATAGGCCGGCTATTCCCTTAAAATTTGCGAAAATCAGCCCTCGCTCTCACACTTTTTCGCTTCGATCACGACTTTCCAAACAGGCTCTTACACCTGTGAGCCAAAGTTTCAAAGCGTTGAAGAATCACTCAAACTTCAGCAGAAATTTTGGATTAATAACCTTGAAGCTCAATCGCCCCAACTCAGAATCTTGCGCCTCTATGACCGGTCTTACCACGATTCCTTCGCTGTGCAATTTAGGGTTCACAACGCTTTTAGTCTCTGCCAGAGCGACCAGACCATTCACATCATCTTGCCCCAAAATGTAATCCTCATGTAAAACAGGCGCTGTTTCCAGACCGATTTGTTTGATTAATGATACAAAATCGGCATAATTCAGGTAGGTATAATTGTCAATATCAACGACATTGAACACCATCAGTTTATGTTGGGGCAATTTGTATTTATTGCCCTGGACGCCCGGCCCGATGATTTCTCCCTGGATGGCCAGGTTGCGCTTTATAGTTCGCAATTTATTTTCAATATCTTCCTGCCGGGCTACCAGCCAATGGACATTTTTCTCTGTCTCCTTTAATTCCAAGTTACGCGAACACACCCCAAACTCGCCATTTTCCAAGTAGTAAGTCGCACTTGTACCATCTGTTTTTTCACTGATATAACACCGTCTGCCCTGATTGTCAGGACGGGTTAAAACGCCAGGCACAGATTGAATGCGTGTTTCATCCGTTTTAGGGATAAATCCCGGGAACCCTCCTTTAATCTCGCCTTTCATATTAATTGAAATAGGTGGTTCGTATTTGGTGACTTCAAGTATTTCCGTAACATCTGACCCCTCCCCTGGTTTTATCGCTACATAATTTTCGATGATGTCAAGGGGAAAGGCAATGCCTTGCGAGATTTGTCCTCTCATTTTTACCGTTTTTATGCGGAACCGTCTTGGCCGGAGAAATTCAAACTCCGGCTTTTCAGGCAGCACACTATCTATCTCGCAATAAACACAGTAGTCGCCAACTTTAAATTCTCCCTTTTTGACAACCAATTGCCAACCCAATACGGTTGCTTTTTCAATCATATCCGCGCCTTCAATGGGTTGAAGGTCTTTTATTTTCTGGATTGAAGCTAATTTTCTCATAATATGTCCTGTGATTTTTGCTATGTTCACAAATAGTGGTTGGCATTCATCTTGCAAGGGCGCAACCGTTCTCTCCCCTCTATGTGTAATCAAGCGTGGGCCGGCTTCCCGCGTTACACACTCTGGAAAACCACGATTATGTAACAAAG
>JAOZRC010000393.1 GCA_029940345.1 Desulfobacterales bacterium | reverse complement strand
TGCCTCGGATTCATTGGTTCTAATCTGGCGCACAAATTGGTTGATTTAGGAGTACATGTTACCCTGATGGACAGCCTTATTCCAACGCAAACATATCGGATGTTCGTAACGAACATAGTCTTCATTACTAAATTCAAGAGCAGGATTATCTTTTCAATATAGCAGGTCAAACCAGCCACTTTGATTCAATGCGTGAACCGATAGCTGATCTGGAAAACAATGCCAAAGCCCAATTATCAATCCTTGAGGCATGCAGGAAACATCGAACCTCGTATGCGAATAAAAGACGCCCGGCAAACTTTTGCAGGCATCTGGATTCGACAACTTTTGCAAGGCAAACCGATTGAAATCTGGGCAGGCGGGCAATTAAGAGATTTTACATTTATTGATGCTGCTGTTGATGCTTTATTATCAAATAAAACCTCCGCCTCTGGCGGAGCGACCCTGAAAGGCTCCGCCGATCCAGCGTGATTCTTTCCGCAGGCCTGAAACAGCCTTGACTCGTGCACGATGAGTCAGTCGGATTTTCTGTCGAAAGAACGGGTATATGATCTGGCTTTATTGGAGAAAAAATGTCGATCGCACCTTTCTTCCAATAGAGCGTGAGTATGATTCCAGTCTTTACCGGCCGGTTTGCTGTCATGAGTATCTGATGCTTCTGTACGATACAGGCGGACAAAAAAGTCAGGCCGATGTTTTTATGCCCCCCCTCCGGGGCATACGCGTCAAGCTAAGGGCCAAACTGATTTTAGAAACCCTTATTTGGTAAGGTTTTCAATCTTCGTCTGTTATGGTAGGCCACTTACTGTATCCAATAAAAACAGATGGTTATGGTCTTAGCTTGACGCGCATGCCTCCGGGGGCTTCCTAAAGCCTCCCGCTATGCGGGAGGTCGATTACTGCTTGCGGTAAGTTGTAAAAAAGTGTATGGAAAATTTTTAATCTATGTAATAATATCAATATGTTAGGAAAAATCTACCAAAGTCGAGTTTAAATTATAGAAATTGACAAAAAGGCCTCCGATCAGTCTGAGAGGAATTCACAAGACTTACAGAAAACGCTTCGGGATTGAAACTGGCTACCGGCTTAAAAATCACTGCCGGATCCAGACGACTTCCTGGAATCCGGCAGTGAGGCTGCTGTTCATGGGAATAGCTTATATTATTAAGGATATATGGGTGTGGCTGATATGGAGATACGTCAGCCACCCCAGAAAAGGGGAAGAATGCTTTTTCATAATCTGCTTCCACTTAAACTGATGCTTACATTGAGATGATGATACTCTATTTTCCCTTTTCTATGTTGGAATCTGTATAACTGGCATTGACGCATATTCCTACGTATGTGTACGAGAATAAATAGTTCACTGCATCATCATCTAAATGCACCACTACCCTTACATTTTTATGTCAAGCAGCAGACCGAAAACACAGGCTAGCTGATTCTGTGTATTTATAACCCATTGGGAGGACTTAAATGAAAACCTTTTCGTTCTAATGGCATTGTTAGGTTATTGGTTTTGACTCTCAAAGAAATAAGGAGATATAATATGGTCATGTCAATTGTAATTACGGTCTTTGTTGTTCTGTTTGTGCCAATAAAAGAGGCGTATGCATATCTAGATCCGGGTACTGGCAGTTTTTTATTACAAATTACGCTTGCTTCTATACTAACTTTATTTGTAGGAATCAGATCATTTTGGAGCAACATCAAAGAATTTTTTATCAATAAATTTAAGAAGGAAAATAAGGATGAGTGAAACAAAACGAGTTTTTGGCTCTTTTCGTGATCCTTCTGGATTTATTTTTCAAACCAATGGCCGAATTTACCGTCAGGTAAATCGTTGTTATGCGAGAGCGTATGAACAGGCGGAATCATCTGGTTTGTTTGAAGAAGCCATAAAGAAGCACTGGTTACTTCCTTTCAAAGAAGTTCAACAGGTGCGTCCCCTGTCTCCAGAGGCATACAAGGTCATTATACCGACTCTGATTCCATTTGTTTCTTTCCCTTATGAATGGTCTTTCAGCCAAATCAAAGACGCTGCATTGTTGACTTTGGACCTTCACTTGGCAGGGTTGCAGCGGGGAATGTTGCTAAAAGATGCCAGTATTTATAATATACAGTTCTGGCAAGGACAGCCAGTCCTTATTGATCATCTCTCTTTTGATTTAGCGGATAGGTTCAATGTTTGGCCAGCCTATGGCCAATTTTGCCGCCATTTTTTAGCACCTCTTGCTCTTATGGCTTTGGTCGATGCCCGATTAAGCCAGTTGTATCGAGTGTATTTGGACGGTGTTCCATTGGACCTTGCGGCCTCGCTACTTCCCTTTAAAAGCAAGTTGAACCTTGGCCTTTTGATGCATCTGCACATGCATGCCAAAAATCAGATAAAATTTGCTCATCAAGGGGAGCGGACGCATAACCTTAAAAAGCTCAGTGTACAGGAGATGACAGCCATTGCCAAATCCCTGCGTAAGACTGTACAAAGGCTTTTGTGGCATCCTTCGGGAACCGAATGGGGAAATTATTATTCAGATACAAACTACAGTGATTCGGCCATGGCTTCCAAACGAGCAATTATCTGTGATATGCTACGAGATGCGGCACCCAAACATGTCTGGGATTTAGGAGGCAATATAGGGGCCATGAGTCGATTGGGGGTGGAACAAGGTGCGCAAGTGGTAAGTTTTGACATAGACCCTGTTGCTGTGGAAAAAAATTATCTTCATTGCCGTAAGGAAAAAGAAACCTTATTGCTTCCCTTGGTAATGGATTTTACCAATCCCAGCCCGGGTTTGGGGTTTGCTTCAAAGGAAAGGGAGTCGCTGACAGACAGAGGACCTGCCGATCTTTTGATGGCTTTGGCCATAATTCATCACCTTGCCATATCTGACAACCTGCCATTCAACTATCTTGCTAGGTATTTTGCGAATCTGGGGCAGTGGCTGCTTATTGAATTTATACCAAAACACGATTCTCAAGTTCGGCGGCTTCTTGCCAGTCGAAAAGATATTTTTAAAGATTATACCCAAGATCATTTTGAGGAACATTTTTCACGATATTTCAAAATAGTCCGTCAGCAGGCCATCCATGATTGTGAAAGGGTATTATATTTGATGAAAAACCAATTAGAGGTGACAAGATGACTGCTGCTCGATGGCCCCTATTGAATAATTCCTTTTTACAATTGGTCTTAGCGGGGCTTTATCCTGCTCTGTTTTTTGCCAGCAACAACTGGTTTTCGTATACAAAAACCCAGTTGGCATTACTGATAATTCTTACGCCACTTTTTGCTCTCTCATCAGGAGTGATTTGCTACGCCATACTTATTATCCTAAGAAAAGCCCTTTTAAAGCAAAATTCGTCCACACTGATTGAGCATTTTCTTTTGTTTTATGAGTTTGTTTTAAGTTTATTGAAAGCAGTATTAGTTTCTTTCGTTCTAATTTATTTTCTCAAGCTATGCTTTATATCTCGATTATATCAACTATTAGCGATGGGCGTTTTATCATTTATAGTATTTTATCTGATTTTTTGGATGCCAAACTACTTAAATCGGTTTCGTATAGCACTATACCCAAAAAAAGTTATGATTTCTTGGCTAATATTTTGCATCATTAGCGGCTGTTTATTCGTGGTTCTGCTTCCATCCGAGACTCAAACAATTGATATTATCGCCACTGGCCAAAAAAATAAAGATGCCAAAGCCAGCGAAGTCTGGGTGCTGGAGCGGGGCAATCATACTGATATATCTGATTTCGCTTATGACGACTCATGGGAACGGCGTAAAAGCAGCCTGGTATCTTATAAAAATCAGCCGGCAACAGCAAGACTTTTTTGGCGCGGTAGGTTAAGAACTATTAATGAAATATATTTTTTAAAGCATCCTTGGTCTGGAGTTGTTGAGGTTATATACAATGGAAAATCTGAAAAATTTGACTTGTATGCTACTAAAAGAGGGTATCAGAAAGTAGTCTTCAATACACCTAAATTTACAATTCATCTACTTGTGGTACTGATCTGTTGCATAATGTTGGGGGAAGCTGTAAAAAACTGGTTCAAGCTCAAACATTCTGGAAAAGATAAGGATTTATTTTTTGCGTTATTCTCCAGTGCTATGATTTTCTTTTTGTTTCAGAAGAGTTATACAACACTAATTCCAAAAGAAGTCAATTTGGTATTAATTCTTAGCGCACTAATTGTAGTCATATTGTTTGCAGTGTATAAGTTAGGACCAAAACCTCTAAATCTATTTTTGATTTTTTTAGTATCATTTTCGGCTACTCAGTGGATATATTCATATTACACATCAACGATCCGTATTCGTGAATTTCGAGCTATATATTCGAAAGACAAGAATTTTTATGATAACATTCGATTTCAGAAAAAACCGAATGTATATCTTATTGTTCTCGAATCGTACCATAACAATAAAGCAATGAAAAGCATATACAATTTTGACAACCAAGAAACAGAAAAAGAATTAGCAAGAAGAGGATTTACAATATTCAATAACGCATATTCTAACTATTCCTATACAATGAGTTCTTTGTTATCTATGTTCACTCTTAAGCATCACTATTACAATTTAGCCGGTGGCTCCCTAGGTCATTCTGAATACAGAAATATAATTGGAGGTGTGAAATTTAATCCGGTATTGACTGTTTTCAGTAATAATGGATATAAAAATCAATATATTCATAAAGATAACTATCTTTTCTTTCCAAGTGAAGCTCTATCTTATGCATCTCCTCCAAGAAAACCTTTTAAAGTATTTGAAATATTTGGAATATCTCAGCTAATATTACTAGATGATTTTTTCAGAGCTCTGCTTAATACTTATCAAGGGAATAAAGGGGGCTATATTGTGGAAAAAAATTTCCAAAAGAAAATGCAAAATCGAATCATTATAGCCTCGGACAGCACAACCCCCTATTTCACTTTTATAAAACTCACTCTTCCTGGTCACCATGGAGCGTTATGGAATGCAATGGGTTCAAAGGAGTGGTATATTAAAAATGTAAAGAAAGCTGATACTGTTTTTTTGAAACTTGTTGATTTAATATTGGAACAAGATTCAGAAGCTTTTATCATATTAATCAGCGATCATGGTGCTACACGCTATAGAAGAGTGGATCACGGCGGAAATGATATACACATGTTGCTCAAGAAACGAGGTTTTCAGGAAGAAGTTGTCGCCCAAGACTTGTTTGGCACATTCCTTGCGATTAAGCCCCCTCAAAACGCTGAAGCACCGCTCGGCGTTATCAGTCATGTAAATCTTTTCCGTTATATTTTTTCTGTATTGTGTGAAAATGATTCAATTCTTCAGACAAAAGTTGATGATGAATCCTATCGTCATATTGATGATGGTGAAGCTTATATTGTTGTTCGCGACGGAAAACCTCTTAAGCGTTGGCTCCCATTTCATCAATAAATACTTAACCAGATGTATTCCGTCGCCTAATCAATCTTAATGGTTTCACAAAAAGTCTGCAAAACACTATTAATGAAGGGTGTCCCAAATGTCATCCTTCATTTATTTATTATGTCACATTACAATTCATAAACCTTTGAGCAGACGTTTCGTTGAGCTTGGTTTTCCCAACCAGGAAGTGAAAGAGAGTTTCAGCGAAGCCCTTTTCAG
>JAOZRC010000998.1 GCA_029940345.1 Desulfobacterales bacterium | reverse complement strand
CCTTCTCAATACCTGAACTGTTAAATGAATATGAGGATAACTACGGCGTATATGGGCATCCTTCATTTTCCGGTTGACAATTCGGAGGAGTGCCAAACTTACAGTTTGGCATTTAGCTCCCGCTAATGCTAAACTGTAAGTTGAGCAGTCCGGAGAAAAGTGTAAACTACTTTTTGGTTATTATGAAGGATGCCCATTTTTAACTTAAAACCAGACACGCCCTATTCACATGCCAATCAATACACTTCATATTGCGATGTTTTGTATTCACTCGTGCCCCATCGGAGAGTTGGGAACCAAGGACACCGGCGGCATGAATGTCTATGTGCGTGAGCTTGCCGGCGAATTGGGACGACGCGGCCATCGCGTGGATATTTACACCCGGTTCCATGACCATCACGATAAACAACTGATACGCCTGGGCAAAAATGTAAGGCTTATTCATCTGAAAGCCGGCAAAAACGGCCAAATGTCCAAATTGGCTCTCTTTCCCTATTTAGACGACTTTATATGTGAGCTGGAAAAATTTCAAAAACACCACGGTCTTTGCTACGATTTGGTCCACAGCCACTATTGGTTATCCGGTCATGTCGGCGCCTGGGCGCAAAATTGTTGGAAAATACCACATGTTACCATGTTTCATACCCTGGGGAAAATTAAAAACCTTACCGGTGTGTCGCTTCCAGAGCCCAAATTGCGTATCAACACCGAGAAACAATTGGTGCAATCCTGTCATCGCATTATCGCTGCCACTGAAAAAGAAAAATCGAATCTGATACAACATTACGATGCGTTTCCTGAAACCGTTGCTGTGGTGCCGTGCGGCGTCAATCTGAGTCTGTTCCGACCCATAGATAAAGCGACCGCACGTCTGAAAATCGGATTTGATAATCACTGTAAACTGGTGCTGTATGTTGGCCGGTCAGATCCGCTTAAAGGATTGGACCGATTGTTGTCAGCTATCAAACAACTGGCATCCCACGGGTGCTTAAAGCTGGTTATCATTGGCGGCGACGTTGAGCATACGGCTGAAAAACAAAAAATGAATGACCTTTGTAAGCGATTGGCGATTGATCACATTGTCACTTTTATCGGAAGCGTTGACCAGCAGAAATTGCCTTTTTATTATAGCGCTGCCGACGTGCTGGCGGCTCCTTCGCATTATGAAAGTTTTGGGTTGGCAGCGCTTGAATCACTGGCTTGCGGGACACCGGTGGTCGCGACCCGGGTGGGAGCTATCGAAACCATTATTAAAGAAAAACAATCAGGATATATCGTTCCTGAAGCATCTCCGCCGCTGATCGCCGAGGGCATCAAAGCATGCCTTAATGCACCAGTGTCACCGGTTCAAACGGCGGAGGCGATACGCGCAACGGTGCTTAAATTTGGGTGGAATCGCGTAGCCGATGCGATGATTGCCGAATACTGCGATTTGATTCGTATTTAAGAATTTCAGGTGTCAGGATGTTTTCGGCAAAGACTGAAACCTATATTATAGATTTGAATTAAGAGCCTGTTTGGAAAGTCGTGATCGAAGCGAAAAAGTGTGAGAGCGAGGGC
>JAOZRC010000392.1 GCA_029940345.1 Desulfobacterales bacterium | reverse complement strand
CAGTAAGATTTTCTTTTGCTTTGGTTAAAAATTCGGTTTTCATATCTTACAAAATTCATGTGCGCTTCAAAAATTTGCATGGGGATTCATAAAAGTACTCTTTTTTTAGGTTATCCTGAATTCTATTTGGAACAAATATACTATAATTGACTTAACATTCGCTTAATAAATAACATGTTATTTCAATTAAAGCAAACAGTGATATTTACTATATAATTAGGATGTTATAAAAATTGATAGAATCTTAACAAATCAGATTGACAATGTGGCCAAGATGACCTACTCTTTTCTGAATAAAACACAGAGGAGAGATAAAGATGAAATTAAAATCATTTTGGCTGTCAGTGTCAGTTTTTATTATAGTTATAGGATCGTGCGCAAAATCAGAGGCGCATGAGATTCCAACTCCTGATGGAACAGGCTTTGCTAAAAGCGAAGGGCGCGTAATTGATGGTTTGTGAAGTGTTTTTTTAATCTTAGCAGTAAAAATCGGTAAGTCAGGTTTCGTTCATCAGGACAGGCAGTGTGCCACCTATAGTTTCGGCGGGATTAAAAAAGAGGCCCCGTTAAGCGGGGCCTCGGTTTACGAATCAGGTGTTGTGAAAATCTGATTATTGAACTTTGGAATCTGTTCGTGTCGCCATGCCGGCCCCTGCTTTGGCGAGATTCTCCTGAATCTTGTCAAACTCAAAGCCGACTTCACGCAGGGATAAAATGCGCGTGCGCATAGCTTCCGACGGCGCACGGGCGGCCATTTCATCAATGAGTTCCTCGTACTGCGGAATGATGCTTTCAAATACCAGATCATTTTCGATGCAAATGGTTGGCAGCACTTTTCCCTTAAGTTCCATGAACTTGCCGATACCATCTTTGTTCTTGATCGACCACTCTTTATAGGTAATCATTTTCTGCACATCGGATGGCAACGCGGCAATCGATTCCATCATGTAGCCGCATGCTGCACACTGCACACTGTCCAGAGTCAATACATCTATATTGATATTTTCTGCCATAACCCGAACCTCCTTTATGCTATATTACCAAGATTCCGGATACTTGGCGTAATATTGTTCAAACCAGTCACGGGCTTCGAGCGCTTGATCCATATGTTCCACCGGAACATCGTAAGGCATATCTCAGCCGGGTGCGAAGGTGTATCCATGCTGTCCTCCGGCAGCCAAGCTCACGATAGCGTCCTCCCGCGGTGAAAGCAGTCCGAGACTCAGCGCCAACGTCAATTTCAGGTTGCCGCCAAAGCCGATATTATGTTCTCTGGCCATATCACGGATAAAATTCATATTCAGCTGTTCGTCGACGGCAAATCCGTGAGTGCCCAGGGTGCAGACATCTTTCATCACTTTGGTGCAGTCTCCACAGATAAAGAAAGATGATGTTTTATCCGCGGCATGAATTGTTTTGATAGCATCCTGACAATAGGGCGCGACAAATTTCTTAAAGGTTTCGGATTTTATCTGGGAGGCCACCGGATCAACAATGGCAATGATATCACAGCCCATCTCAGCGTAAAAACCGGCTGCCAGGTCACCGATTTTACCAGCGAATTCACATATTTCCAGGGCAAATTCGGGGTTTTTGTAAACATCGGTAAAAATGCGCACACCCGCCAAATGGGAAGCCAGCGTCAAAGGGCCGCAGAAAAGCCCCATAAGGGCACAATCCTGATCTTCCAGTTGGGGTTTGGCAATTTTGGCCGCTTCATAGAGTACCGGCCAGCGCCCGGAATTCTTGTCGGGCAGTTTCAGTCCGGCCTGGGCGGGAGTTTGAGACGAACACGGATGGGTCTGAACCGAAGGCACGTTATCCTCCCACCATTTCAATTCGCAACCGACTGAGTTCGCCTCTACTGACAGGTCGAACACCAGCGGAATGCCATCTGCTTTGTATCTCTTGGCAGCATTGACAACGCCTTTGGCTAACAGTTCCGGATCTTTGAGCATTTTATCCGCCGGCTCATCGATCAAAAAAGCGCAATGCACACCGGCGTAGGGAACCCAAGGCGCTTTGGCAGTCCTTTTGCCCCGATAGGCATCAATTAGCATTTGTTTGGCCATTTTAAATTCTCCTCTGTTTTTAAGTTTTGCATGGTTAGATGTTAAAAAGTGTCATTCATTCAGCCGGTATGCTCACCTCCTTTCCAAAGGCTCATAGAGCCTGTTTGATAAGTCGTGATCGAAGCGTAAATAGTGTGAGAACAGTTCAAATCGTTTGAGTATTTTAATCAAATTTAATGGTATTGGTTTCAGTGTTCATCAGCAACATCATGACACCCGACACCATAATTTTTGAATAGGATACTCGTTTCCTTCCAATCGCCCGTCACTCAAGCAAAATAAGCGCATAATAATTGTAGCTTTCCTTGCGGTCGCCGGCGACTTTGGTCTGAAGCCCCAAAGTTTTTAAAGTTCCGAAAATATCAATTGAAAATGATTCGACCGAAGGACGTTTTTCCTGTGGAAATTTGCATGCATGCGGATAAACGCATGTTTTGCATAACGCGCAACATTCACTCACCAAGCCAAAGGCTTTGTAATATCCTTCGATAAACAGCATACGCTCCAGGGAAACGACACCTTTCCAGCAACGCACCTGTTTGGCCCTTTTACGGTTGTTATTCAAATAAAAATCAGCGCGGTCCGTGCTGCCGACCAACAAAATGGCCGTCTCATATTCATCTAACACCGTTTGCACCCGATCCGTTTTCAGCGTCGCCGGCGGACAACACCAACTGGTGTTATATCGGCTGCAACCATAACGGCATTTAAGCCGAACCCAGTTGGCCACGATTATTTTAGTGGTCGGAAAAGGAATGATTCGATTCAGACCGTAATGTTCGCCTTTTTTAAGAAGCCGCCGAATCAGATGCTGAGAAATGCCTTCTTTGGTTCTGAAAGGCACCACTTTGGCGCCTGGCATCCGTTGGTTCATTTTTCGGTTTTGTCGCATGTTTCAAACCTGATCCGAACCTGTTTGGGAAGCGCCATCTCCATGGCCGCTTCCGCCGTTTTTAAAATAGCCGCCGGAATGATGCAGGACGAATGGCAGCCGCACCGCTGGGCTGCCACATACACCTTATTACGCGTTAAGGGGGCAAACAACTCCTGCATGGAAATCTGATCAAATTGTTGAGCAAGTTTTTCAATTTGTTCGCATCCGGTTGCGCTGATTTCGACCCAAACCGTTCGGGCGTCGGCTTTGCGGGCGCGGATCGTTATTGGAAATCCGCAAATACCGGGGTCTACGGTCGTACAGACATCAATGGTTTCCTGGGTTTGGGGCTGTTTGACCATAACTGCTTATATCATACATGTAGAGTGGGTGAAACGCAGCGTAACCCACTGAATTTACGAACTCAGATGATGGTGGGTTACGCTACGCTTCACCCACCCTACCAATAAAAATTACACTTATATGATGCTATTGGTTTAAAACATCATCCGCAACGATGCCATCGAGATGCGGGAATTTATCCGTCATGTGCGGCATCTGCATGGCTTCCATAAATTCCTGCTGGAAGTTTTTTTCCACCGTCAATTCAATATACTCAACATTGCGTGAACACCAGTTGGCTTCCACGCGTTTTTTTACATTTAACAGCGCTGCACGGCAACCGTCACCGGCCGCGTTGCCAACCCCCTGGATCATTTCGATTTTGCAATCCGGGAACAGACCCATGATCAACGCTTTTTCCCTATCCACATGCGTGCCGAAAGCGCCGGCGATTTTAACCGTATCCACCTTTTCAAGACCCATCCGTTGGACCATCAGCTTACAACCGGCATACAGCGCCCCTTTGGCCAGTTGAATTTGGCGCACATCTTTTTGGGTGATCACGATATCCTTATCGATGCTGGATTCTTCAGCCCAGGCCAGAATGAACTCAAACAGTTTGGTGTCCGGGTTTTTCCTGAAACGCGGATGATCTTTTAATGCTTTTTTGTTAAACACACCGCTTTTCAAGATCACACCGGAGCGATACAGTTCGGCAAGTACATCCAAAATTCCAGAGCCACAGATTCCCTTGGCGCCCATCTCTTCAGGTTCAGAGTATTTACGCCAGGTGTCACGGCCGATGACCTTATAATTGACATCTTTGGTTTCCGGATCAATCTCAATGCGTTCAATCGCTCCCGGAGCCGCCCGCATGCCAAAGGCCAGTTGGGCGCCTTCCAGCGCCGGTCCGGTGGCGCAGGATGAGGAGATCAGTTTATGCCGATTGCCCAGCACCAGTTCGCCATTGGTGCCGATATCGATGATCAATTGGTTTTCATCATGTTTATAGGGTTCTTCGGCAAGCAATACACCCACGTTGTCCGCACCCACAAAACCGGCTTCGATTGGCAGCACGAACAGGTAAGAAGAGGGATTGATCTTTATATTCAGATCGCGGGCTTTGATATCCATAGAGTGATGGATCGCCGGCGGAAAAGGAGCCAGGCCGACATATTCGGGATTCAATGACAGGAAAATATGGTGCATGGCGGTGTTAAAACCGATGGTGATGTCCTCAACATCCTCCCGGGTCAAACGCAAATAAGTCTTGCCCTCTTCAGGAACTTCAACATACTCGACCGGGCCTTCTTCCCCTTTCTTCTTTTTCTTCTTTTTTTTCGGCGGATAAGTGCCTGCGATCGCTTTGTCGATCAATTCGTTGACACCCTCGATAATGTCATCGCTCATCCGTTTCAGACCGTCGGGTGTGGTCATGTGGTAGGTGATGCGCGCCATCACGTCTTCGCCATATTTGCACTGCGGATTCATCATCGAAACCGTGTCAAGCACTTCCATTGTGTTCAGATTGCAAAAATAGCCTGCCACAGTGGTTGTGCCGACATCAATTGCCAGACCATAACCGTTTTCAACTTTGCCGGGCCTGACGCGGATCACTTCCTTTTCATTCCAGACACTTACCGTCACAGCCCAATTACCGTCGCGCAATGCTTCCGGAACCTGGCGTAAGGTAAAAATATCAATAGTAAGATCTGTGATACCATACTCCCGCTCCAGTCCGCGGCAGATTCTTTCAAAATCACCGAGAGGCTCTTCAAATGTTGGCGCATTCACTTCCACATAATATAAACGCACTGCCGGGTTGTGTTCGATATGGATATCCCGGGCGGCTTTGCTGACCACCTGCTTGCCGGCTCTGGATTCTTCGGGCACAAAAATCAGAACGTCGTCATGTAATTCGGCCATACATCCCAGCCTGAATCCTTTGGCTCGGCGTTCAGCATTGATAAACTTCTCTTCCTCTTCATTCCAGGGGCTGACATGGTCTGCGGCAGAAGTGATGCCGTACTTTTCGAAATGCCCCTCCTCAATACGTACAATGCACTTGCCGCAGACTTTTTTCTCACCGCAAAGCGCCTCAATATCCACCCCCAACAAGCGGGAGGCTTCAATGATGTTCACACCTTTGGGCACTTCTCCACGTTGTCCCGAAGGCTGGAATATCACCATCACTTTATCTTCATCCATTCGTCGCTATTCTCCTTCTGATAAAATATATAGGAAACGTGAATTGACACTTCATATTTTATGTTTCACGTTTCAGAAACGGAAAAATTATTGAACCTGTGCAATTAAAATGTGATATTCCTCAAAAGCTCCGTGGGAGCGGCATGTTTGTAG
>JAOZRC010000001.1:31306-51897 GCA_029940345.1 Desulfobacterales bacterium | reverse complement strand
CCAAAACAAAACCAAATCGGATTCCGGCAAAACCGTGCGCCTTGGAAAAGGTTACGGATAAAAATACCTGGGGGTATGTTTGAATCAGCGGCGAATTCGTGGGGACAGTTGGATTGTAATCCCGATACGCCTCATCCAGGCAAATCGGGATACCGGTTTCACAGAATCGTTTCAGATCGGCGTTGTCAATAAACACGCCGGTGGGGTTGTTGGGATTAATGATCAAAATCAGTTTGGTGCGGTCGGTAATCGCATTCAGCATTGCATCCACATCATACTGCAAATCGTCTTCACGCACCGGAATTTGAATGACTTTGGCGTTGCAGAGTTCCGCGCGTGGAGGGAACAGTTCGAATGTCGGCGTTGACAAGATAAATTCATCGCCGGGCTGGAGGAAAACACGCATCATGGCATCAATGGTTTCTGAAGAACCGTTGCAAAGCGCAACGTTGTCGGGACCCAGATCATACATCGCGCCGATTTTGGTGCGCAGCCGCTTATAACTGTCCGGATAGCGATTGCCGTTTTTCATCGTCTCAACAACTGCCTCAATCACCTTGTCAGACGGCGGCATCGGGTTTTCGTTTAACATGAGGCGGCCATGATCGGGATTGGCCCAAGCTTGATCTAAAATCCCGACATTATACTCTCTGGCCGTCGACAACCATGGTACAAACCAGTCTTTTAATTCTTTTTTCATCGTTAGCTCCTATATTAACGTAGGGTGGGTGCAGCGAAGCGAAACCCACCAAATGCTGATTAACGGTGGGTTTCGCTTCGCTCCACCCACCCTGCATTGATCTCATAAACGTTCAATTTAACCCAGTAAACCTTCAATAGAATGGCATTCAAGGCCAAACGCCTGAGCGACGCCCGGATATACCACTTTACCGTCAATAATATTCAATCCTTTGGCGATTTCCTCATTATCAAGGATCGCCTTTTTATACCCTTTGCCAGCAATTTCCAAGGCGTAAGGAAGCGTGGCATTGGTCAACGCCACCGTCGATGTCATTGAAACCGCACCGGGCATGTTAGCGACACAGTAATGAATAATGCCATCCACCACATAGATCGGATCGTCGTGGGTGGTGGGTTTGGCGGTTTCGACACATCCACCCTGGTCAATGGCGACGTCAACGATCACGGAACCTTTTATCATCAGCCCCAGCATCTCCCGGGTAATCAGTTTCGGCGCCATTGCGCCAGCAATCAGAACCGCTCCGACCACAAGGTCAGCTTTTTTTAGCAGTTTGCGCAAAGTTGCCGGATTGGACATCAGCGGAAAACAATTACTCGGCATGACATCTGAAAGATAGCGCAGCCTTTCCAAATCAGTGTCAAGCATGTAAACCCTGGCACCTAGTCCGCATGCCATCTTGGCCGCGTTGGTTCCCACAACACCACCGCCGATAACGACGACGAGGCCCGGTTCAACGCCCGGAACGCCGCCAAGTAAAATACCTTTTCCTCCGTAAGTTTTTTCAAGGTATTTAGAGCCTTCGTGAATTGCCATACGTCCGGCGACTTCGCTCATGGGAGTGAGCAAAGGGAGAGTGCCGTTGGCTTTTTCGACGGTTTCATAAGCAATGGCGATACATCCGGAATCTTTAATCGCGAGGGTCAACTCCTCTGCCGCGGCAAAGTGAAAATAGGTGAATATAATCTGACCCTTACGGATCATCGGATATTCAACTGGCAACGGTTCTTTGACTTTCATCACCATATCGCACTTCTGGTAGATTTCAGCAGGGGTCGGAATAATCGTCGCACCGGCGCTGATATAATCCTGATCGGAAAACCCGGATCCTTCACCGGCAGTTGTTTCCACATTAAGCGTGTGTCCTCCGGCGATCATTTGTTCTACGCCGGCGGGCGTCATTGCCACACGATTTTCTTTTGTTTTGATCTCTTTTAAAATACCGACTAACATGGAATTCTCCTTTTAAATTCGGAACCATGATCAAACATTTTTTTAATGTCTCGGTCCCGTGATGGTGCAAAAATAAAATATATCAGAGACACTGGCCTGCAAAATCGACCATTTTTTCGGTCGCTTTCGAAAATTGCTCGGCTGTTTGTTGCAACGCCGGATGAGTATTGTATTCATCCCGTGTGTAGCCTCCTTCGGCATAAGCGCGTTCAAAATAAGGAATACGCATCAACTTATCCATTACCTTTTGGGGTATCTCTTTCAGTATCCGATCTTTTTCAAAAATAATTTTATCCTGATCAGGGAAATTGATCACCTGGTCTATATATGTTGGCGGACAGGTGACAACAATATCGGCACCTGCTTTTTCTTCAAGATGCCAGATGCGGGTCTCTCCGTTTACAGTCGGACCGAGTCGCAACGAACAGGAAAGCATTTTGCAAGGGAAGTCATTATCCTTTAAATATTTATACGCCTTTTTGAAAATCGCCAATTCCGCCCACCGAACTTCGGCTTCGGATAGCTCAATCCCTTTTTCTTTTGCAAAATCTCTGAGTCCGCCCAAATCGCCATAACGCGACTCCATGTGCGTAATGACCGAACGCCATTTGGAAAGATCAACGTTATTTTTACGCGCGATTTCCAGACCTTTGCGCACTGTTTTAGCGCAATCCGCCAATTGAGGGAAAATAAAAGTTAAGGTATTATTAGTGGATATACCTTTGGATGTTAATACCTCAATGACTTCGTAGCCTTGTTTCGTTCCCGGAACTTTGATCATAATGTTGGGATTCAGCGTTGCGATATCCAGTGCTTGTTCCAACATGGCATCCCGGTCAAAAGCGCTGCGAGGATCAACCTGTCCGGAAAGATACCCTTCTTTGTATCCGCTCGCCTCGAAAAGCGGGAGATACATATCTGATCCCCGTTTGACCACTTCTTTGTACAGGTGCCAGAACAAGCCTTCTTTGTCCAATCCCGGATTTTCCTTAACAATGCTTTGCGCCACATTCTGCCAATACGGTTTATCATCTTCGATTGCCTGCAGCGATAACGCCGGATTGGTCGTAACGCCTCGAAAAAGCTGTCCCATCGGTGCTTTGGCATCGTACATACGGGCAAATTGCCGGTTCAGCGTTTCGGTGTCATCCGCTTGAGCCTTGGCAACCAATTTTTTGCACCAGTTATGAAAAATAACCGGTGAGGAATCCCACCAAATCTCCATCCCCGGGCTAATTTCAGCCAGTTTTTCAAAAAGATTTTTTTCCTGCATATTTCATCCTCCTTTGCTATAAAGAATTCACCCTATGAATTTTTATCTGCCTATATTTAGAGAGGCTATAATTGGTGAGTTTTTTCTTTCTTATTCACAAATCTGATGGCATAGGTTTCAGTGTTCAACAACGCCCCAGTGCCTGACACCTGACACCAAAAGTTATAGCTTAAAAATAAGACACGTTTAAAATCACCAATTATGACCTTGCCGAGTATAAAACCAATTGTATCCTGTTCACAAATCATGGCCAAGTGCAATTTCGGAGTGCGAAAATTATGTTTTTCGCATGTCTGAATCCCTAGAACTGCGCTTTATATCTGCGAAAGACCGTTCCGCTCCACTTAACTTTCGCACTCCTTACTTGGCCATTTGACTAGGATAAAACCAATTGCAGTTACGATCCTGTATAAACATGTAGCTATCTATATAACTGCAAGGGCATATCCTGTCAATAAAAAAAACGGCTGCCAACATAAAGCGACAGCCGAATTTTAAGATATAGCAGTAATCGGTTTTATTTTCATCTCTCCGGCACTTTAGCATACATCTCTTCAAGGGTAAGTTCACATTCCACGGACACAATTTTCACACCATCCGCACTATCCCCGGTTTCGCTGAACAACCATCTGTCATCGGCCTGCCTGACATAATGCTCTATAAAGCGCCTATCCTGTGAAATCATAATATACTCGGCCAATGATGGCAACGCACGATAATTTTCAAATTTTTTCCCACGATTATAGCTTTCAGTGCTTGGAGATAATATTTCGATAATGACCAAGAGGTTAATTAGCGTGTCTGACTCAGAATCTTCAAATTGAGGCGTATCACAAACAATAACGATATCCGGATAGGTATATAATCCGGTGGGGCTGACCTTGACGCGCATATCGTTTGTATAAACTTCGCAAGCTGTTTTTTTAACTGGTTGTGAAGACTGGCAGCAACATTTCCAGTGATCAAATTATGTTTCCGGCTGGCACCGGTCATTGCGAACATCTCACCATCGAAATATTCACTTTTAAATTCGGCCTCTCTTTCGATGGTTAGATACGCTTCCGGGGTATAACTTGTCTTGGGTTGTAACGACATCATTACCTCCTCAAAGGGAGTGCAAGCTTCAGCTTGCGTCACCTTTCATCATCCGGATCCGCAAGCTGAAGCTTGCACTCCTATCATAAAATTTGAATCACTTGGTAATTACGATTAGAAAAATGATAGAGCATCGCCGGGCGGTGGGCTTGGCCAGTGCGACGGCGACCGGTCGGGGTGACCAGATTCAATGACAAGAACTTTTTACGAAAATTACGTTTGTCGAGTTTACGACCCAGGATAATTTCATAACATTGCTGTAATTCGCCTAATGTAAATTCATCGGCCAGAAGGCTAAAAGCGATATTGGTGTATTCGAGTTTAGCCTTCAGACGTTCTAGCGCATAGGAAATCATTTCAGTGTGGTCATACGCTAATACAGGCAAACGACTGACGCCGAACCATCTGACGGATTCATAAGCGTCAGTTGTTTTCAGTTCGATATCCGCACTGGGAATTAAAGCAAAATAGGAGACTGAAACCACGCGTCCGAACGGGTCGCGGTCCACCCGGCCGAATGTATATAACTGCTCCAGGTAGACATCTTTGACACCAGTGGTTTCATAAAGATTGCGTTTCGCCGCATCGCCAAGCGATTCATCGCCATGCACCAATCCGCCCGGCACCGCCCAACAGTTTTGAAAAGGCGCTTTCTTCATTTTAATCAGAAGCACCTTTAATTCCTGTTCACGCAGGGTGAATATGATTGTATCCGTGGCGATAACAGCGTATTTGTATTTAACCGTTTCCAACGTCAACCCCCCTGTAGCCGAATTGTTTTCGCCCGTATCACGAATGTCAGGAACGGGGACAAAATAACTTCCCCATTCCTTAGCGAACTTTTTTTTATTCCTGTTCAGATTTCCAGGGACCCAATTGTAAATTCATATCCTTTGCTTTGATCTGATAGGGCTGCTGATCTGAAATCACGAGGTCTTCACGCACGCCCACCGGTACCCGGTCAATACGGATATGGCCATCTTCAGCCGACCAGGCGTGGTAATCGGTGTCCCGGATATGAACGCGCACCGCATGCACGCCCGGTTCACCTGGATCGGGTTTGCCATTGTTATTACGATCATCATATACTTGGGTGAAGACTTGCTTGTATTGGTTGAAGCCGAATTTCAGGCGCGTGGCCACTCCTTTTTTAACCTGTACGGAGGTGATGAAATCGGTGGTTGCCAGCAATTCCGGTTTCACCGAACTCCAGTCTGCATTGATTCGGTAAAAGCCTGGCTCCAAATCGTCAAAAACAAACTCACCGCCTTTGTCAGTCGTTACAAATTGGACACCGTCTAATTTGAAGCGGATTTCGGCCACCGGTGTTTCGGTTGCGTCTAAAACGCCGTTTTCATCTCGATCCATAAAGACGCTCCCTTCGATCTTACCAAACCCCGCTTCGATTTTCAGATCATCCTCATCAGCGTATTCGCATTGGCCGCGTCTGTTATCAGCTTCACCACCGCCCCAGCCGTTTACATCAACTTTGTTTATATACTCGCCGTTGCGATCCGGTTTGTCAAAAAGCGTCTTGAAGGTGATGACGGCCTGCTCACCACTATCTAATTGGGCAATTTTCCAGACCAGGTTTTGTCCGCTAAACGCTGGTTCAAACCCACCCTGGCCATTTAAGGTGGAACTTCCGGGGATATACGTCATATCTTCGGGTAATTGGTCGCGCACAAGCAAATCATAAAGCGGCCCCCCCAACGTTATCTGATCGGGGCAAATATTTTTCACCGTAATAATATAGGTGTAAAGATAACCACCCTCCGACTTATCCTGATCAGTTAATAAAATCTCCACGCCCTGGACAATTTCCGGATCATAGGATTTGACATTCCAACTTCTTTTTGACGGATAAGCAGGCTTGTTTTCCGCCGGTTTGCTATCCGCATTCAAATTATTATCCGATTTTTTATGCATCGTTTGGTAATCATCTGTCAGATTCTGACGCACCAACAGACGGTTGCCAAAGTCCGTTAGCCGTTTGGCCGTCTGATGTCGGTCGGAAGGATCTGCTAACAAGGGAAGCAATTCGGCCAATGCGCTGACCGTGATCCCCAAATCAAGATCGGTGTATTCAATGCGTGTAGCTTTGACACGGCCTACATAACTGTGTTCCTGACGACTCAGATAAACGCCTAAACGCGTATCCCACAGGTTCTCTTCGAGATGATCATACAGTTTCATTATCTTTTCCATTACCGCTGCCTGGTCGGTAAAGTCTGAAACACGAATCAGCCCCAGCAGGACAGCGGAAAAAGAGGCCAATTGATCTTCAACTATCGTCTCTTCTTCGGAAACCGGATAGGTGAGATTGACGTTACCATCCGACTGGATCATTTCATCCATCACAAACTCGGCGTGGCGTTGCAACAGCTCTTTTAACGTGGTTTTAAACGCAACGTCATCCGGTAATTCATGATACATCTCACCCAGCATAACCAAAACAAGACCGGCATCAAGGGCGGTCAAATCCTGGGCATTCAGCGCTTGTGTTTCAGAGTCGGCATACGTTTTTTGAACATGCTTCCAGACCGTATCTAAAAGGCGTCGGGCGCTTTGGCTGACAGCCTCGTAGCCAGGAATCAGACTGGCGGAATCCTTATCTAAGGCGATGAGATTACCAAACGCCTGCAGGAGTGATACCTGGCTGAACAGGGTGCTTTGCGGATTCTCAAACTTTATATCCAGCGGCATCCCATCACTGTCAACAACCAGTTCTGACAGCGCGGGCAGATAGGCAAGACCCTGTTTCCGGGCCGCCTCGAAAGCGCTTTCCATAAATTTAATCCGCGAGGCGATCTGAAGTCCCATCACACGCGCCAAATAACGCCGCAAGGCCGCTCCCTGGATATTTGTTTTGTCCGAACCGTGATCTTTAATGAAACGGATTTGGCTGTTCATTGTCTGAGCCAAGCCGGACGCACTCACGATATGGTCAACATCACGCGCATTCCAGCCTCTTTCAAGGCTTTGGCGATGAGCGGGTTCACCGTTTTTATATTCTATAAAAATCGGCTCGGCAATATCCGGAATATTTAGCAATCCGGATTCAGCCGCCGCCTGCTTCATCCAATCGGCCAAAGCACGTTCGCGGTTGACGCCTTGAGTATGCGCCATTGCCGCTGTCGGTGCGGAAAATTTTAACGGCACCCCCTGTTCAAAGTGATAACTCAGACGCAACAGGTTGGCATAAGCGATTTCATCCAACACCGTGGCAAAGTGCTTTACGCGAGACGGATCGAACAGATACGCATTATCTGTAATCACCGCATTTTTGAGCAGGTAACGCGAGGCATTCTCAAGCTCGTTGGAAGCCAACATTCCCGGTCCGGTATCAAACTGTTTTTGCTTGATAAGCGCCGGGAAAAGGGTGGGCGTGTGGAAATCGGCGTTTTCAAGCGCCTCTTGATCCGCACGGGTCACACTTGATTCGACGAGTTTCCTCAATTTGACGACATCCTGGGGAATCAGGCTCAATGACACCTTACGAATGATCACGGGTGCCAGGTTGCCTTTGGATTTCACCAACGTGCGATCATCAGACGCACGCCGACGCGTCGTCGGTATGGGGCGACGCCCCGCACTATATACATCTTCTTCCAGGTAAAGCGCCGCGGATTCGTCATCGGCCAAATCCCGATCCTCTTCCAATTGCAGTTCCGCTTTGCCCACGACCTGTGTCAAAAACAGGGACATACGATTCCATACCTGCAAACGCTTATCTTCCGGCAAACGCAAGCTCAGTTCACGCAGCGCTCCGATCACCGCCCCTACATTCAGCGGCGTATACACGGATTGAATGCGCCAATGGGTGTTATCGCGGTAAATGCCGTATTTGTCATCCCAAAGCTTATCTTCCATGAATTGATCGATTTTCAGCACCGTAGCGTAGTTTTTCTCTTCGATCAACGACCTTAACATGGAAATCTCTTTACCAACAAGCAGCATTCGTATTGCCGCAGCCTGTGACATCAGATCTTTAGCATCGGTCACCGGCGCTTCCTGGGTGAGGTTATAGCCTGCATAAACACCGCCATCCTTGTCGATCATTTTATTTTTCAAAAAGCGAATCTGGCTGGCTAGACGTTTTTCGGCAACAAAACGCAAGGTCCCCGCAGGTGTTTCATCAGACAGGGAATCAAACGCCAATGTGGTCATCATCAAATCAAAGGCGGTGAGCACATCTCTATCCGGCTCATCCGGCTTTTGATCTGATGCCTGGGCCGGTTGAACTTCGTTTTGCGATTCATCCGTTTTTTCGGCTTGCTTTGCTTTTGCATCCGCTGCTTTCGCATCATCTTGCAAGGCGGGTTTATACACCGGATAATAGGTTTGCAAATCTTTGTTATAATGCAGGGTTTCCAATGTCCGCCATACAATCGCAATCAGCGCGTCAAGTTCGGTGCCGCTTTTGACGCCCGCCTGGGTAAGGGCGTTACGCATACGCGTCAGGCCCCACAACATGGCGGTCTGATCGAACAGATGCGAGGAAGCATCCTGCACGGTAAACACCGGGGTAGCGGACTCCCCTGATTCCTCCCGCTTTTCCAGCTTAAATCGGTGCGGCAGATACTTAATTTCATCCGGTGCCGCACCCGTTACTACCAACTGATCATGAATCAGTTTCACCTTTTGAGTCATTTGCCATAATGACACCGCGCCGATAAAGCGTTGATACGGATCGTTGCTGGCCATCAGTTCTGGCAGCGCCATGCTTTGGCGTAAAAGCGTCAGGCCCCAGGCCGAAGGCGTCAATGCCTTATCAATATCATCGTCGGCCCAGCGCCAATTTCCTTTGTCCGCATCTTCGGCGTAATAGGGCGCGCCGCCGTAATATTCCAGAACCAGCGGTTGTATTTGCGGCGCAGTTTTTAACCCGGCGCGTTTGGCTAAAAGATTCAGGCGCACCGGAACAACCTCTTCCGGCGAAATCTTGTTTTGCGCCGCTTCAGCCTGTATATCCGGGGCATGGCGCATATCCAGCCCCAGGCCGGATTGCATGGTGAGATTGCCCAAATTGAAATGGGCGTAACGCCCAGTCTTGCGGGTGATGCGGAGATATTCGGCTTTGAGGCGCTCTTCCGCTTCAGTGAGCATCAGATCGGAGCGCAACAAGCTGTCAAGTTTGCGGCTTAGTTGCTCAAATTCGTATGTGGCAAACATCGACATATCCGTGATGAAATAAATATCCTGATCCACCGGGATAATGGCCGGCGGTTTGGGTTGGCGTACATGTTCTTTTTCGATTGTCAGGCAGCAATCAGCTCGCCCTGTGAGTACGGCTACCTGTGCTGAAACAGGTATTGTCGTAATTTCCTCACCGGTATAATTTCTAACCGACAGAACAACGACGTTATCATATACGCCTTCACTCAGACCTGCGTCTGCCGTCGCCTTATATTGAAGCGTGGAAGTCCGTCCGGCTTGCAGATCAATACGCCAGGTCAGGTCTTGGGTGCCGGAGGGATCGCCGACAGCGGAACCATTGAACACCGAAGAACCGGACAAATACGTAAACCCATCCGGAAGCTTATCTTCAACCTGCGCATCTGTTATATCGGTACTGCTGCTATTGATGAGTGTAACCGTATAGATCACCGCCTCTCCCGGACTGATTTCCCGAGGTGATACGGATTTGTTGATTGCCAGATCAGATGCTTCCACTTGAACAAGATTATCGCCCATGTAGCCAAAGTCCTGGTCAAGATTGGCTTCACCTGCGCCTAATGTCAGCGAAGACTGGGAATCAAGGCCGCCATCGGCATCGTAGGTCTGGGCCAGTTCCGGCGGCAGAGTGGAAATATCCACTTTGACCGTGTAATCGCCGGCGGGAAGGTCAGTAAAAAGGTAATGCCCATTGGTGTCCGTAACCGTCGTGGCTATCAGGCTGCCGGTTCCGTCGTAGAGATATACGGTGACGCCGGGAATACCCGGTTCACCGGCATCCTGCACGCCGTTGCCATTCGTGTCCAGCCAGATAGTATCCCCGATACTGCCGGCCGGTGGCTGATAACCGAAATCCTGGTCCAGGTTTATTTCGCCGGATGCAAGCGTAAGTGATGATTGGTGATCCAAACCGCCGTCGGCATCATACGTTTGCGCCAACTCCGGTGGTAAAGTGGAAATATCCACTTTAACAGTGTAATTGCCCGGTGGCAGATGATCAAACAGGTATTTGCCGTCTGAGTCCGTCACCGCAGTACCAATCAGATTGCCATTGCCGTCGTACAAATTAATCGTAACGCCTGGAATACCGGCTTCACCCGCATCTTGAACACCGTCACCGTCTAAGTCGAGCCAGACGGTGTCGCCGATGGCGCCTTCGTTGTTGTAACCGAAATCCTGATCCAGGTTTTGTTCGCCAGGTGCCAGTGTGAGTGAGGACTGGCTATCTAAACCGCCATCCGCATCATACGTTTGCGCCAGTTCCGGCGGTAAAGTGGAAATATCCACTTTGACAGTGTAATCGCCGGGCGGCAGATGATCAAACAGGTATTTACCGTCTGCATCCGTAACCGCCGTGCTGATCAGATTGCCATTGCCGTCGTACAGATTAATCGTCACTCCGGCAATTCCTGCTTCGCCCGCGTCCTGAACGCCGTCACCGTCTAAGTCGAGCCAGACTGTGTCGCCGATGGCGCCGTCATAAACATAGCCAAAATCCTGATTCGGATTATGTTCGCCAGGCGCTAGTGTCAGCGCGGATTTGTTGTCTAAACCGCCATCCGCGTCATACGTTTGCACCACTCCCGGCGGCAAAGTGGAAAAATCAATTTCTACGATGTAATCGCCCGGGCGAAGGTCTTCAAAGAGATAGCCGCCGTCAGAATCGGTTGTGGTTGAGGCGACTAAAGTACCATTATTATCGTACAAATTGATAACAACACCGGCAATGCCGTCTTCGCCGGCATCCTGAACCCCATCGTAATTCATATCCAACCAGACGTAATCACCCAGCGAAGCCAGTTGCACAAAGCCCAAATCAATCGTCAGATCAGAATTGGGGTTGCCATCTTCATTGGTCGGTTCTGTGCCGAAAGCCAAAGTCACAGTACCGGAGGAGATACCCTCAGTTGTGCGATTGATATTGTCAACACCGTTTTCATCCGTGTTTTCATCACTACCGGAATTGGGGTCGCCATTATTAAGAGAAGAAACCAGTTCTTCCAACGGTTCGCCGCTTCCGAACTCACTGGCCGGAATATGTACAAAATAGTCTCCCGGATTCAGACCGGTGAAAAGGTAACGCCCATCGGCATCCGTAACTGTGGTCGCAATCGGCGTATCCGTTCCCGGTGTTTGCCCGGCCAGATATAGTTCCACGTTTACATCAGGAATACCGGCTTCTGAGCCATTCAGTCGGCCATCATCCGGGGTTCCTCCACCGCTGCCGTCATCCTCCCAGACAAGATTTCCGAGACTCATCAGCGCGTAATCCTCAACTTCACCGTTAGGCGCCAACCCATCCGGTGCAGTCACTTCACCTGCATTGGCAGATAAACGGAAACGCGAATACAGTGTCGAAGCAAACGGCACAGACGAAACCGGTGCGGTCAGCGTCAGTGTGTTCGTTCCGGCGGTCAGTGGTTCATCTGAAGAAATTTGTTCACCCGCTCCAAGCACACCGTCACCGTTGAAATCGATCCAGGCATTCAGAAAGCCGTCAACAGAAGCCACGACCTCAATGGTATAGGGTTGACCCGGCATGATCGGCGTCAGGAAAGTGACGCCGTCTTCATCGTCCGGCGTTAATGTATTGTCATCTTCCAGCGCATTCACATCCGGTTTCCCGTCACTTTCCGCATCAACACTGGAACCCAAAAATGTCACATCATCAACAATATGACGCGCAGCGCTATTGGCCATTGCGGTGGGGTATTGATCCGGCAGATCACCGAAATCCATGCGGATAAAGCCGAAGTCAAGCGTCAGATCGGAATTCGCATCCGTATCTGTACCATTATTTTCACCCGTAGGTTCGGTTCCCAATTGCAATTCAATCGGCAAAGATGAAAGACCGTTATCATAAGGATAATCATCATCAATGCCGTTTTCATCGACATCATGATCATCATGATCTGTATTTGGATCGCTGGTTCCGCCCGGCGGGTCGCTGGAAGAATACAAATTTTCCAATGCTCCCCCTGTGATAAAATTAGCCGGCGGTATATGCACCACATAATTTCCTTCGTCTAATCCTGTAAAGCGGTAATCGCCGTTGGCATCTGTCGTGGTTGTCGCAATCGGCGCATCCACACCTGGTGTCTGCGTACTGAGATACAACTCGACTGTTGCCCCGGGAAGTCCCGGTTCGGTTCCATCTTGTCTGGCGTTATTGTTGCCGATCCCGTTCGTGGTTCCCACACCATTATCCCGCCACAAGCGGCTGCCGATGCTGCCCAAGGCATAATCTTCGACTTCACCCGGGCTTGGGGCCTCGCCGGTGGGACTCGGCGTTGCCCAGCTATCCCGTGTCAGCCTGAAGCGCGAGTATAAAGTCGTCGGGAACGGGTCCGGTGCCGCCGGAGCCGTCAATGTCAAGGTTGTTGGCGTTGCGCCCACAGCCTGATTGGTCCACAACTGTTCCCCTGCATCAAATGCGCCGTTGCCATTCCAATCCATCCAGGCATTCAGGAAACTCGCGGTTGAAGCCGTCACCCGCACATCAAAGGGTTCACCCGGCATAATGGGTGTCAGAAATACGATGCCATCCTCATCATCGGGCGTATCGGCCGCATCATCCCCCAATGCCGTATCGGTTGGCGGACCATCCCATTCCGAGTCTGCGCGAGCCCCTAAATAAGTCTCACCATCAAGGAGGTGTCGCGCACCAGTCGCGCTTAATGTAGTCCCGTAACTATCCGGCGCATCACCGAAATCATATTGCAAGAACCCAAAATCAACCGTCAGGTTCGAGTTCGGGTCAATATCGCCATCATACGTTCCACCGAAAGGAGGTTCGTCGCCCAGCCGCAATTGCACCGAACCGCTTGTGATCCCCACTGTTTCGGCATCTATCGGATTTGTCGGATCAATCCCGTTTTCATCGCCGACAGCAGGGTCGCCAGGATCATCTTCATTGATATTATCATTAGCAACGCCGTTGCCGTTTGTCGAAAAATACTCATATAGCGGACCAGTACTTACAAACTGGCTCGGAGGAATATGAACTTTATACTCCCTGTTGGGCGTTAAGCCAGTGAACATATAGCGTCCGCCATTGGCTGATGTAAAACTTGCCAATGCAGGCGTTGTCAACGGATTATCGGCTGCCAGGTAGAGTTCAACCCGCACGCCGTCAAGGCCCTGTTCGCCGGGCTGCCGGATGCCATCGTTTCCCACACCTCCGCCGGCACCATTATCAAGCCACACCAAATCGCCAAGGCTCACTAAGGCGTAATCCTCGACCTCGCCGTTATTTGCCGCACCAGTGGGGCTGGTCGCCTGATTCGGACCTTCCGTAAAACGAAAACGCGCATAAATCGAAGAGGCCGCCGTGGGATCAAAGTTGCCCGAAGTTAAACTCAGCGTATTCACACCCGCCGTAAGCGGTTGATCGCTCCACATCCGCTCCCCGGGTTCAAACACGCCATTGCCGTTGTAATCAATCCAGCCATTCAGATACCCGGCCAGGGAGGCCGTCACCTCAATCCTGAACACTTCATTCGGCAGAATCGGCGTCGTGAACACCACCCCGTCTTCATCGTTCGGCCCGGCGGCAGGATTATTATCATCCGCATCCGCCTCATTATCCGGTTGTCCGTCTGTTTCGGCATCAATATTCGCGCCCAGATACAGATCCGGGACGATCCCATGCCGTGCGCCATTCGCACTCAGCGTTGTCCCGTAGGTATCCGGCACATCACCGAAATCGTATTGCAGGAAGCCGAAATCAACAGTTAAATTGGCATAGCCATTCCCTTGCGGTTCGTCGTTGTAATCTAACGAAATGATCCCACTTGCCACGCCATCGGCTGCCGGAGTGTCAGTCTCGTCACCAATGCCGTTTTCATCCTGATCGTCATCACGATTGTTATTCGGATTATCGAAACCGCTTTGGTCGGCAGTGGAAAAATACTGGTACAAATCACCAGCGGCACCGAATTCACCAGACGGGATATAAACGCGGTAATCGTCCGGAGTTAAGCCTGAGAACAGGTAATTCCCATTGGCATCGGTTGTGGTTGTTGCTATCGGTGTATCCACACCCGGTGTCTGCGACTCCAGGTAGAGTTCGACAGTGACATCAGGAACGCCGCTTTCGCCAGCTTGTTTCACACCGTCATTCGCAATCGCACCCGCACCCGCGCCATTGTCATGCCACACCAGGTTGCCGAGGCTCAGAAGGACATAATCTTCCACTTCACCGTTGGATGCGGTTCCGATTGGCGCACTCACTTCGCCGCTGTTCCGGGTAAATCTGAACCGGCTGTAAAGCGTTTCCGTGAACGGCGTTGCCGAAGCCGGCGCAGTTAACGTATAGGTCGCGGTGCCGCTTGTAATCGCACGGTCCCCGGCAACCTGCTCCCCCGCCCCCAATACGCCGTCGCCATCAAAGTCAAACCAGGCATTCAGGAATCCATCGGTCGAAGCCGTAATCTGAACATCAAACGGTTGTCCCGGCATGATCGGTTCTAGGAATACAATTCCGTCTTCATCATCCGGCTGTCCACTCGGATTTGTATCGTCGCCCGTGGCCGGAATATTCGGCAGACCGTCGATTTCTGTATCTACGCCTGCACCGAGGTAGGTTTGGCCATCAATCACATGCCGCGCCCCGTTGTCGTTGAGCCGCGTTTGATAATTGCCGCTCCCCGTTCCGACTCCGGTATCCGGCAAATCGCCCATATCGTAAGACACAAAGCCGAAATCAAGCGTCCGGTTAGAATATCCGTTGCCTTGCGGTTCACCGCCGGCGGTCAATGTGATGGGCAAGCTGGAAATACCATTCGTCTGCGGCGCGGCGTCATCCACACCGTTTTCATCGGTATCTTCATCGGCGTCATTATTCGGGTCGGGTCCGCCAGTACTTGAGAATTGCCCATACAACGGGTCGCCCACCCCATCAAAATTCGTGCTCAGGACATGCACCACATAATCACCCGGCACCAAGCCCGTAAACAGGTAACGTCCGCTGGCGTCGGTCGTCGTTCGCACCGGCGAACCATTCACCAGAATCGGGTTCCCGCTGCCGTCACGTAATTCCACCTCCACGTTCGGGATACCGCTTTCGCCGCCATCCAATTGGCCATTATCCGACATACCGCCGCCGGCGCCGTTATCATTCCAGATCAAATCGCCGAGGCTCATCAGCACATAATCTTCGACCTCGCCATTTCGGGCAACACCGATCGGAGCAGTCGCTTCGCCTGTATCCCTGGTAAACCGGAAACGACTGTAAAGCGTGTCCGCGAATGGGACAGTAGAGGCTGGCGCAGTGAAAGTATAGGTATGTGTTCCGGTGGTCACCGGGAAATCGGCTGCCGCGGAAATGCGTTCGCCGGCTTCTAAATCGCCGTCGCCGTCAAAATCAATCCAGGCATTCAAGAATCCATTCATGGAGACCGTGATCTCCACGTTAAACGGCTGTCCCGGCATCACCGGCGTCATGAAGCGCACGCCGTCTTCATCGTCGTTGCCATCGCCGTCATCGCCGGAGCTTAAAGCCACACTCCCGGCGTTCAGATCCGGCTGCCCGTCTGTTTCCGCATCCACGCCGGCGCCGAGATAGGCACCCGCACCCGCACTGTTAAGATCAATGATATGTCTTGCGCCGTTATCACTCAGCTGTGTATGATAATTCCCCGGCCCCGTCCCTGCTCCGGTATCCGGCAGATCACCGTAATCATACCGTAAGAAGCCGAAATCCAGCGTCAGATTTGAATATGCACTGGCATCACCGTCATTGGTCGGTTCCGAATTATACGCCAATGTGACCGGAACAGAGTTAATGCCATCCGTCGACGGATCGGCGCTGTCAACACCGTTCTCACTAAAATCGGAGGCATTTTCATTGAGATCATCATCTGGATCATGCCCGCCGGCCGTCTGGTCCGTGGTGGAAAAATATTGGAACAGATCGCCGCCGGTCTGGAATTCCGTGGCCGGAATGCGTACAAAATAATCCCCCGGCTCCAACCCGGTAAACAGGTAGCGTCCATCTGTGCCACCGATATTGGCCGTCGTGGTTGTGGCAATTGCCGCACCATCGGCGCCACCGGGGTGCGGTTGGTTATCGCTATTCACATCACGGTATAATTCAACCATGACACCATTAACGCCGAATTCACTGCCGTTCATGATGCCGTCATCAGCCGTGCCCGTTCCCGCACCGTTATCTACCCATACGATGTCGCCAAGACTCATCAGCACGTAATCCTCAACTTCTCCCGGGCTAGGAGCCACACCGTCCGGTGTCGCACCCATCCAAGTGTCGCGGGTAAAACGGACACGCGCGTACAATTGTTCATCAAAGGGCGTGGGTGAGGCCGGTGCGTTCAGGGTCACGGTTTGATTCGCGCCCGCGCCGATCGCCGTATTGGCCGCAACCTGTTCACCTGCGTCAAATACACTGTTGCCGTTGAAATCAATCCAGATATTCAGGAATCCGGGTGCGGATGTGGTCACTGACAGGTCAAACGGCTGTCCCGGTAAAATCGGCGTTGTAAAGCGCACGCCATCTTCATCATCGGGCGTCTGCTCAGTATCATCCCCGTCAGCATTCACGCTTGGAAAACCGTTCATTTCCGCATCCACGCCATTGCCCAAAAATGTCGTTCCATCCAACGGATGACTGGCGCCATTGGCGGTGTTTGTCGTGCCATAGCTATCCGGCGCATCGCCGTAATCATATCGCAGGAAGCCGAAATCAACGGTCAGATTTGAATTCGGATTATTATCGGCCGGCGCACCGGCGGGCTGATCATCAATCGGCTCGCCGTCGATGGTTAATGTCACTGCCGGCGCGGTAATGCCCGTAGTGGCGGGATTCGTCTGATCGGTCCCGTTGTCACTATTCACATTGCCAGCGTTGACTTCGTTGATCGTATCGTCCGCATTGACGCCGGTTGTTGAATAGTGGCGATACAATGGATCTGTCGTGTTATCGAAATTTTCAAACGGAAGATGCACCACATAATCGCCCTGCCCCAGACCTGTGAACAGGTAACGACCATTGACCGTAGCAGTGGTAGCAATTGGCGTGTCTGTTCCCGGCGTCTGGCCGCTGCGGTATAATTCCACGGTCACGCCATCCACACCGGTTTCACCACCGTCCAGCAAGCCGTTATCCGGTGTTCCGCCGCCAGCGCCATTATCTGACCAGACAAGGTCGCCGAGGCTCATTAACACATAATCTTCGACTTCCCCGGTTTGCGCCGGGCTGTTTACGCTGTCGCCGCCCTGTCCTGTTGCTGCCGTGACTCTGAAGCGTGAATAAACGCTTGCTCCGACGGTTGCAGGGGCTATCAAGTTAATCGTATGCACACCGCCTGCTGAGAGTATGGCATTATTGGCAACCTGGGTTTCCAAAATTCCGTCATTGTCAAAATCAATCCAGGCATTCAGAATGCTGCCCGGTGTTCCCGTCACCGTGATCTGGTAGGGTTGATTGGGCATTAGCGGTGTGTTAAACACCACGCCATCTTCGTCATCATTCCCGTCCAGCGTATCATCGCCAAGTGCGCCGATATTCGATACCCCATTATAATCGACATCCACTCCGGCGCCTAAGAACGTTTTGCCGTCCAGGGCGTGCCGCGCGCCGTTATCATTCAGCAGCGTTTCATAGTTGCCAGTTCCTAAGCCTATTGCTGTATCCGGAAGATCGCCCCAATCGTATTCCACAAAACCGAAATCAATCGTGCGATCCGAATTGGCGTCCGTATCCCCATCAGTTATGGATTCCGTTCCCGGTGTCAACGTTGTGACGCCGCTCAGAATTCCGTTTGCTGAAGGATTGGCATTGTCAATGCCATTTTCATCTATATCTTGATCATTCGGCGTTTCCGCGTTGCCATTGCCGGACGAGGAGAGCATCCCCTCCAATTCGCCACCGCCTAAGAAATTGGTCGCTGCAATGCGCACCCGATATTGGCCTTCCGGCAAACCGGTGAAAAAGTAATCGCCATTGCTGCCAGTAGTGGTCGTAATCGCATTACCAGCCTGATCCGTCACCGGATTTCCCGCACTGTCAAGAAGCTCCACTAAGACATTGGGAATGCCGGTTTCGCCGACATCCTGGATGCCATTGTTGCCCGTGCCGCCGCCATCGCCGTTATCGCGCCAGATACGGTCGCCCAGGCTCATCAGGACATAATCTTCCACCTCACCGGTCTCCGCCGGGCCGGTGGGATTAGCACCGCCCTGACCGGTTGCGGCTGTAAACCGGAAACGGGTATAGATGCTTGTGGGAACCGTGGACGGAGCGGTGCCGGTCAATGTTACAGAACCGTTTCCGGCAATCGCCTGATCCGCGGCAATACGTTCGCCGACTTCCAGCGTCCCGTTGCCGTTCCAGTCGATCCAGGCGTTCAGCACGCCCACGTTCGGCCCGGCATTCACCTGAATTTGATATGGCCGCCCGGCCATCAGCGGCGTCACGAACTGCACACCATCTTCGTCATCATTGCCGTCCCCATCGTCGCCGGTGGCGGCTACCGCACTTCCGGCGCCCACATCGGGCTGGCCATCGGTTTCAGCATCCACTCCTGCGCCCAAGTAAGTCCGGCCATCCAGGGCATGTCGCGCCCCGTCAGTTGCCAGTAATGTCGAATACGGTCCGTCCGGCAGATCGCCATAGTCATTTTCGATAAAGCCAAAATCAATGGTGCGGTCAGAATTGGCATCGGTATCGCCGTCAGACGTGGATTCACCGCCTAAGGTCAATGTCGTTGTCCCGCTGCGAATACCATTTACCGCAGGATTCGCATCATTGATGCCGTTTTCATCCACATCCTGATTGTTCGATGTTTGAGCATCTCCGGTAGACCAGGAGGAAAAGAGTCCTTCCAGCACGCCACCGCTCTGGAAATTACCCGCGGCAACCCTCACCTGATAATCGCCCGGCTGTAAGCCGGTAAACAGATAATCGCCATTCGTATCTGTCGTAACGGTCAACGGATTTCCGGCCTGATCCGTGATGACATTCCCGCTGCCATCAAGTAATTCTACGATCACCCCGGAAATACCGGCTTCATCACCATCCTGAATGCCGTTATTGCCAACGCCGGTTGTGCCGCCGTTATCGCGCCAGATGCGGTCGCCGAGGCTCATAAGAGCGTAATCTTCCACTTCGCCAACCTGTGCTACGCCGGTCGGATTTTCGCCGCCCTGTCCGGATGTTGCGGTGAAGCGAAAACGTGAATACAACGTCGTTACATCACTGGCCGTAAACGCCTGCGCCGGAAAGGACAGGTCATTGTCGCCGGCACTTACCGCACTGCTGTAAATATGTTCACCGGCATCAAACACGCCGTTGCCATTGAAATCGATCCACGCGTTCAAATAACCGGCCACACTGGCATTGACGCGGATTGTATAGGGTTTGTTCGGGAGTATGGGAGTCAAGAAGGTCACGCCATCTTCATCATCCGGCCCCGCTGCCGGATTGGTATCATCGCCATCCGCATTGATACCTTGCTGGCCGTCAAATTCCGAATCAACGGTCGTACCGAGAAAAGTGACGTTATCCAGCACATGGCGAGCGCCATCATTCGTCAACATCGTTTCATAGTTACCGGCACCCGTGTCCGGCAGATCGCCGAAATCATAAGCTACAAAACCGAAATCCATCGTCAAATTCGAATTTGTGTCGGTGTCGATGTCTGTGCCGTCATTCGGCGGCTCTCCATCCAGAGTCAATGTGATTACGGCAGACGATATGCCGGCGGCTGACGGATCGGCAGCATCAATGCCGTGTTCATCACCTGTTTCTTCAAGGTTAGCATTCGGAGTACCGCTGCCGGTGGAAGAAAGGCTGTAAGCCAGCGCATTCCCGACCGTAAACTGGCTGCCCGGGATATGAACGATATAATTGCCCTCTTCAAGCCCGGTAAAGCGGTAGTAGCCGTCGTCATTCGTTGTAGCGGTTCCGATGGCCGTTCCGGCTCCCGGGGGATTGGCCGCGTCATATAATTCAACCGTCACCCCGGCAATGCCGAGTTCGCCGCCATCCATCCGGCCATTATCCGGAGTTCCGCCGCCAATGCCATTGTCATACCAGACACGGTCGCCTAAACTCATCAACACATAATCTTCGACTTCGCCATCCGACGCTTT
>JAOZRC010000001.1:29512-31206 GCA_029940345.1 Desulfobacterales bacterium | reverse complement strand
TCTTCATCATTAACATTATCATTATCGTCGCCATCGGCCAGGGAACTTGGGAAACCGTCCCCTTCCTCGTCTACCGACGCTCCCAGAAAACTGATACCATCGACAATATGCCGGGCGCCGTTAGCGGCGAGCAAGGTGGCATACGGCGCAGGCAGATCGCCGAAATCGTAGCTGATAAAGCCGAAATCAACTGTCAGATTGCTATTGTTATCATCCACACTGCCGTGGGTTTCAGCACCGCCATTATCATCACCGGCCGGTTCAATATCCGCCGTCAGCGTCACGATACCGCTCCATATTCCTGTGGCCGCCGGATCTGTCCGGTTCAACCCGTTATCATTATTGTTAGTATCAACGTCAGGTGAGGACTCGGTAAACGTACTGCTGAACAGGTTTTCAAGCACCCCTCCTACGCCAAAGTTTACGGGATCGACCTCAATTTTATATTCACCCGGAATTAAGAGATCAAAGAGGTAATAGCCCTGGGCATCAGTCGTTGCCGTTATGGCCAAACCGGTGACCGGATCTATGACCGGGTTATCACTGCTGTCAAAGAGGTTCAGAAGCACACCGGCAAGGCCGTTCTCGCCCGTATCAATCAGGCCATTATCATCAGTATCATACCAAACGCGATTACCCAGACTCACCGGTTCAAAAAAGCCGAAATCGACAGTCAGATTGCTGCTATCATCGGTAGCGCTTCCCGATCCAAGCGGGCCGAGATCAATCTCCGTGGTCGGTTCGGTTCCCGGTTCCAATGTCACAATGTCACTGCGGATAGCGTTTCCCACAGACACGGTTCCGTTATCATCCAGATCCTGGGGATCGGTGTCCGGATCGTCATCCGAATCGGCGTCGCCGCCATCAATCCGGCTGCTCATCAATTCGTCCAGCGCGTTGCCGGTATTAAAATTGCCGGCATCCACTTCCACGATATAATCGCCCGCCGGCAAGAGATCGAAAAGGTAATACCCATTGGCATCGGTTGTGATGGTTAAAGGGTTTGCGTTGTCATCCAGCACCGGGTTTCCCGAGCCATCCAACAGATTTAACAAGACGCCGCCAATACCGTTTTCACCCAGTTCCTGCAAACCGTTGTCATTCGGATCAAGCCAGACCCGGTTGCCTAAACTGACGGTGGGTACAAAGCCGAAATCCACCGCCAGGTTACTGTTATTATCATCGACACTGCCATGTTCTTCACTGCCGTTATCATCATTCAAAGGCTCATTATCGGCGACCAGTCGGACAACATCGCTGAAAATTCCGGTGAGCGCCGGATTAAACACATTCAGGCCGTTATCCTGATTATTGGCATCAAGGTTGATATCCGCTTCGGTCGGCCAACTGGTCGTCAGGGCATATAGCGGGTTGCCGCTTTGGAAATTGCCGGATGGGATTGCAACCAGGTAGTAACCGGGAAGCAAATTATCAAAAAGGTAGAATCCGCCGCCAGTTGTGACCGTGCTTGCTAGGATATTCGTTCCGGTACTGTCCAGGAGATTGACTGTCACGCCGTCGATTCCGGATTCCGTGCCGTTGATGACGCCATCGTTGAGAGTTCCGCCGCCGGCCCCGTTATCTGACCAGACCCGGTTTCCCAAACTCACCGGTTCGAAAAAACCAAAATCTACGCTTTTATTGCCATTGTTATTATCCTGGGGGCCATCGGGGCCTCCCCAATCATTGGTCGG
>JAOZRC010000001.1:4325-29412 GCA_029940345.1 Desulfobacterales bacterium | reverse complement strand
CTGTAATCGCAACGCCGTTAAAATCAAGGGCCGGATTGCCACTGCTATCAAGTAAATGCACCTCCACATTCCGAATCCGCGGTTCCCCGTTATCATAATAGCCATCATTGTCTGCATCAAACCAGACGCGATTTCCCAGGCTGACCGCTTCAAAGAAACCGAAATCCACGGTCCGGTTGTCGTTATTGTCATCGGTTCCGGGTGAAAGACCGTCCTGCACTTCACCATTGGCGGCATTGGTCGGTTCGCCATCAATCGTCAACGTTACGACACCGCTGCGAATCCCGTTTGCGAGATAAAGCGGATCATCAAGTCCGTTATCATTTTCGTCGCCGTCCGAATCGGGATCAGCTTCCAGGGTTCGCGTACTCATCAGTTCTTCAAGCGCATTGCTGGCTGCAAAATTACCAGCCGGGATTTCGACGATATAGTCATCAGGCGCTAAATTATCAAAGAGATAATAACCGGTGCTGTCAGTCGTTGTGGTTGCAAGGACGCTGCTTCCGGTGTCATCCAGCAAATTCACCGTGACATTCGATAGGCCTGTTTCGCCTGGATCGTACTGTCCGTTCGTATTGGCGTCGTACCAGACGCGGTTGCCCAAACTGACACTGGTCACAAAGCCGAAGTCTACCGTCCGGTTATCATTGGCATCGGGAGGAGTGGCTGGAAGGCCATCTTGTGTTTCAGCAGGTGCAGTAGGTTCGCCAGCAACTGTCAGGGTTACGATATTGCTGCGAATGCCATTGGCCGCAGGATCAAGGTCATCCAATCCATTATCATTTTCATCGCCATCACTATCAGGGTCGGCTTCGGCTGCGGCACTGGTGTCGGAACTGCTGGCATACCCTTCCAACGCTCCGGTTGCCTGGAAATTAGCCGCGTCAATCTGGACAATATAATCGCCGGGAAGCAGGTTATCGAAGAGATAATACCCTGCATCCAGGCCAACCGATACGGTTATGGCGGTGTCAAGGATGGTTGCACCGCTGCTGTCGAGCAGATTGACCGTCACGCCGTCAATACCGACTTCAAGGCCATTCATATCGCCACTGTTATCATCATCCCGCCATACGCGGTTCCCCAGGCTGACCAGAGGCACAAATCCAAAATCAACCGTCAGGTTGCTGTTGTCGTTATCAACGCTGCCGTGAGCGCTGGGATACGGCGCCGGATTCGGATCGAGATCCCCCTCTGTTGTCGGTTCGTTATCGGCTGTCACCATCACCGGATTGCTGCGAATGCCATTTGCCGCCGGATCAACGTCATCCAATCCATTGTCATTCTCATCGACATCCGTATTTGGGAAGGTTTCGGTTGCCGAGCTGCTCAGATGATTTTCCAATAGCTGGCCAGCTCCGAAATTTGCGGCGTCAATTTCAACAATGTACTCTCCCGGAACCATATTGTCAAAGAGGTAATAGCCATCTAAATCAGTTGTCGTCGTAGCCACCACATTCGCACCGGTTCTATCAAGTAAATTCACGCTCACGCCAGCGGGGACTCCGGGCTCACCGGTATCCCAGACGCCATTATTGTTATAGTCAAACCAGATGCGGTTGCCCAAACTGACCGGCGGATAGAAACCAAAATCAACAGTCAGATTGCTGTTGGCATCCTTATCAAACACACCGTGCTGTTCGGGGCCGAGATCGTCATCGTTAAGCGGTTCGCCGTCAGCGGTCAGCGTTATTGCCGTGCTGACAACGCCCAGTGTTGTATATTCGACGAGTGTGGCCGGATTGATACCGTTATCACTGTTGGCCGCGGCATCCGTATCATAATTATTCCAATCAGGCGTGGTTTCATCCCCGGTGGTGCTGACGAAACTTTCAAGCGCTCCGCCGCCCTGAAAATTTTCCTCAGCGATCTTCACGATATAAGACAACCCATGGCTTAAATTATCAAACAAGTAGTAGCCGTCAGCATCAGTTGCCGCAGTGGCCAGAGGCGTATCACTCGCCGGGTTTTGGCTTGAGAGGAATAATTCGACATCAACCCCGGAAATTCCCGCTTCGGCTCCGTCCATAATCCCGTTATCAGCCACACCGCCGCCGGCACCGTCATCAAGCCAGACCCGGTTGCCTAAACTCACCGGTTCCTGGTTGGTAAAGCCGAAGTCCACCGTCAGGTTGGAGTTGTCATCATCCACGCTGCCGGCGTTGCCGCCGCCTGGCTCCCCGGACGGTTCCGTATCAACGTCCAGTGTCACCACACCGCTACGAATACCATTGGCCGCGGGGTCGGGATCGTTAATTCCGTTGTCATTTTCGTCAGTATCACTGTCCGGCGATACTTCCGTAGGCGCACTGCTGTAATAGCCGACTAACGGATTCGCTCCACCGAAGTTTGCTGCCGGAATCTCGACAATATATTCTCCCGGAACGAGATTATCGAAGAGGTAGTCGCCATTTGCATCGGTTGTATCCGTGATCGGACTGCCGCCGCTGTCTAAGACCGGCAGGCCGTTCGGATAAAGCAGGTTCACGACAACGTTTTCGATTCCCGGCTCCGTCCCATTCTGAATACCGTCATTCGCTATGCCGCCCACTCCGGCACCGTTATCATCCCAAACGCGGTTGCCGAGACTCACCAACGGCACAAAACCGAAATCAAGACTCAGATTGCTACTGTTATCATCGACGCTGACGCCATGCTCTTCCGTCCCGAGATCGTCATCATTCGTCGGTTCATTATCTGAGCTAAGGGTTACAGCATTGCTCAAAATCCCGTTGACCGCCTGCGCCGCATCATCAATACCATTATCATTGAGATCGCCGTTATTATCGGGATCGCTTTCGTAACCGGTGCTGCTGCGCGTGTATTGCAAAACACCGCTGAAATTCCCCTCATCAATTTTTACGATATAGTCCCCCGGGCGCAGATTATCAAAAAGATAGTACCCATTGCTATCGGTGACTGCCGTCGCCATGGGGATATCTGTGGCGGGATTTTGCGATGCTCCGAAGAGTTCGACGGTGACGCCGGCAATGCCGGCTTCGGCGCCATCCTGGATGCCGTTATCGGCAATTCCGCTGCCTGCGCCGTTGTCGAGCCAGACGCGGTTGCCTAACGAAAGGGGTTCGTAGAGGCCGAAATCGACTGTCAGATTGCTGTGGTCGTCGGCCACGCTACCGTGTCCGACACCCGTTTGCAGGTCTGTCTCCCCGGTCGGTTCGGGATTGGTATCTTCGATCAGTACCACCGCATCACTGAGAATACCGTTTAAGGCGGGATCGGCGTTATCAATGCCGTTATCATCCTGATCTGTGCTATCCGCTTCAGCATCAGCAGTCGGATTTGTACTGATCAGTTCTTCCAACGCACCGCCGCCTTGAAAATTGCTTTCGTCAAGCTTCACCAGATATGTTCCCGGCGCTAAATTGTCGAAGAGATAGTAGCCATCAACGTCAGTGACGGCAGTGGCAATTGGCGTATCGCTGGCCGGGTTCTGGGTTGAGCGGAACAATTGGACGGTCACGCCGCCTATACCGGATTCACTGAGATCCTGAACACCGTTGACATCAGTGTCAAACCAAACCCGGTTTCCGAGGTTGGCGGCTTCGATGAACCCGAAATCCAGCGTCAGATTGCTATGGTCATCATCAACACTGCCATGGCCGCCAGATGGAACATCGGTTTCATCTCCCGGTTCAACGGGTTCATTGCCATCGACCGTGAGCGTCACAACTCCGCTCTGAATACCGTTTAGCTGGGGATTCATGTTATCCATCCCGTTGTCGTCCTGATCGCGATCGGTATTCGGGTCCGATTCAACCCCGGTGCTGCTCGTCAGACTCTCTAAGGCACCGCCAGCCTGAAAATTAGCCGGCGCAATTTGTACGCGATAGTCTCCGGGCGCGATGCCGTCGAAGAGATAATAACCGTCGGCATCCGTGGTAACAGCCGTCAGTACGTTTGTCCCGGAGCCATCAAGCAGGTTCACAACCACATTGGCGATCCCGGCTTCAGTGCCATTTTGGGCACCATCATTGTAAGTTCCTGCACCGGTGCCGTCATCAAGCCAGACCCGGTTGCCCAGACTCACGAATTCAACAAAACCAAAATCTACTGTGAGATTGCTGCTATTATCCTCGACACTGCCGTGTCCATCAACCAACGACACGTCTTTTTCATCATTATCACCGCTTCCTTCAAGCGGTTCACCCGTGGCGACCAGGGTCACGATTCCGCTGCGGATGCCGTTGGCGCCCGGATCGGCATCATTCAGGCCATTGTCATTGATATCCACGTTGTCATTCGGACTTGCCTCGGTCGGCCCGCTGCTGGTAACATTTGCCAAAGGCCCCCCGCCGGTAAAATTGTCCTCACGAACCTTGACGATATATTCGCCTTCCGGAATGTTATCGAAGAGATAATACCCATCCCCGTCTGTCGTCACCGTATCAACCGGCGAAGCCGTCAGCGGGTCCTGATCCGCCCGGAACAGTTCCATCACAACGCCGCTAAACCCGGCTTCCCCGTTATTCATAATCCCGTCGCCGTTCGTATCGCGCCAGACGCGGTTGCCCAGCGAGACGGGTCTGAAAAATCCAAAATCCACTGTCAGATTGCTGTTATCATCATCGACACTGCCGTGGCCTTGCGGACCGAAATCTGTTTCAGCAGTCGGTTCGCTGTCGAAATCAAGATCAATGGGTAGACTGCGAATTCCCGGGGATGGCGGATAGACCGCCGCATCCGCACCATTATCATCCATATCGGTAGGGTCGGCATCCGGATCCGGCAGGGCCGGATTGTCGAAACTGCTTACCAGTCCGGCCAGAGGCTGACCGGATAAAAAATTGTTTTCATCAATTTCGACGATATAGGTTGCGGGAATCAAACTGTCAAACAGGTAATAGCCGTTTACATCCGTCGTAGTGGTATCAAGAACGGTCGTGCCTGCGCTATCCAGCAGATTGACTGTCACGCCGGCCAAGCCGACTTCGATACCGTCCTGGATGCGGTTATTGGCGTTTCCGGCACCGGCGCCGTTATCCAACCAGACGCGATTGCCGAGGCTCACCAGCTGCAATACGGTAAAGCCGAAATCCAGTGTAAGGTTGGTGTTATCATCATCCTGGGCGCCGGCAGGCTCGTCCACCTCGCCGGTGGGTTCGCCATTGGCAATCAGGGTCACAATGCCGCTGCGGATACCGTTGGCAGCCGGATCGGCATCATTCAAACCGTTGTCATTCAGATCAATATTGTCATCCGGCGATATTTCGGTGGGCGCGCTGCTGAAAGGCAACTGCCCAAAGTGATCAAACAGCGCTCCGCCGGAGACAAAATTCAAGGCCGGAAGATAGACGACATAGGTTCCCGGAGTGATGCTGTCAAAGAGATAATACCCGCCGGAAACGGTTGTCACCGTTGCTACCGGCGTATCCGTCAACGGATCCTGGGTAGATAGAAACAACTGAACTGTGACGCCGTCAATACCGGTTTCGCCAGCTTCCATAATCCCGTTATTCCTGATCACGCCGTCGTCATCCCATACGCGGTTGCCCAAACTGACGGCCTCATCATCAACAAAGCCGAAATCCACACTCAGGTTGCTGTTGTTGTTGTCCACACTGCCATGTGGCGTGGCGTATGGCGGAACAGGCAGCAGGTCGCTTTCGGCGGTGGGTTCGTTATTGGCATAAAGCGTCACCAGGCCGCTGCGAATACCGTTAGTCGCCGGATCTGGTTCGTTCAGGCCGTTATCGTTGACGTCGCCGTCCGCATCCGGCACTGTTTCGGTGGGAACGCTGCTAACACGATTTTCCAGCACCTGGCTTCCGCCAAAATTGCTTGCGGGGATCTCGACAATATATTGACCCGGTGCCAGATTCTCAAAGAGATAATAGCCATCCGCATCCGTAGTGGTCGACTGAATCCATGTGCCAGTGCTGTCAAGAAGATTGATCGTTACGCCGGAGATTCCCGGCTCAGTTCCATTTTGGATGCCATCCTGAGCAATTCCGCCCACGCCACTGCCGTCATCCAGCCAAACGCGGTTGCCCAGGTTGACCAAGGCGACAAATCCGAAATCCAGACTCAGATTGCTATTGTCATCATCCACGCTGCCATGCCCTGAAGGGCCGAGGTCATCGTCGTCAAGCGGCTCCGTATCCGGCAATAATGTCACCGGATCACTCAGGATGCCATTTGTGGCCGGATCCGGATCATCAAGCCCATTATCATTGCGATCACCGGAATCCACGTCCGGGTCACCGGCATCACCTGTGCTGCTGCGGGTATCGGCCAATGGGCGGCCGGCGCCATCAAAATTCCAGGGCGCAATTCGGACCACGTAATTATCACCTGCCAACGGGGCCAAATTATCGAACAGGTAATAGCCATCGGGATTGGTCGTGGCAGTGGCGAGCGACGTTGTGAACCCCGGCGCATCACTTTCAAGGAATAACTCAACACGCACATTGGCCGCCCCAATCTCGCCGGCATCCTGCTGCCCGTTATCATTATCATCGAACCAGACGCGGTTGCCGAGACTCACAGCCGGAACAAAGCCGAAATCGACGGTGAGGTTGCTGTCGTTATCGTCATAATCACCGGCATTGTCACCCTCACCGGTCGGTTCAGTTCCAGCCTCAAGGGTTACGACACCGCTGCGGATGCCATTGGAGGCCGGGTTAAAATTATTGATCCCGTTATCATCATTATCCTGGTCATCGTTCGGATTGGGGGATGTGGGGAAGGTGCTGGCATACTCATCTAACGTTCCCCCGTTTTGGAAATTACTGTCCGAAATCTCGACAATATAATCGCCGGGAATGAGATTATCAAACCGATAGAACCCATTCGTATCCGTAATGGCGGAGATCGGGTGGTTTAAGGCGTCTCTCACCGGGTTGCCGGAGCTATCCAACAGATTGACGACCACGTTGGCAATACCGGGTTCGGTTCCGTCATCACGTTGGCCATCATAGTCGTCATCACGCCAAACGCGGTTACCAAGACTGACAGTCGGCACAAACCCGAAATCAAGGGTCAGATTGCTATTCGTATCGCCATAACCGCCGGCGTCGCCAGCCTCGCCGGATGGTTCACCGCCGGCGCTTAATGTGGCAATCCCGCTGACAATGCCATTGGTGGCGGGATTATCATTATTGAGTCCGTTATCATTCAGATCGCCATCCGTGTCAGGCGATGTTTCCGTGGGTACGCTGCTGATCGCATTTTGTAACGGACCGGTTGTAAAATTGCTTTCCGCGATCTTGACGCGATACTCCCCGGGAGCCAGATTATCAAACCTGTAATAGCCGCCTCCGACAGTAACGGTTGTACCGATTGGCGTATCGCTAAAGGGGTTTTGAGTGGCCAGAAACAGTTCGACCGTAACGCCGTCAATACCGTTCTCGCCATCCTGGATGCCATTGTTAATCGTTCCGCCGCCGCTGCCATCATCCCACCAAACACGATTTCCCAGGTTGAGCTGCGGGATAAAACCAAAATCAACAGTGAGGTTGCTGTTATCATTGTCCACGCCACCATGTCCGAGGGGGCCTAAATCGGTTTCGTAGGTGGGTTCACCATCAGCGCTCAACACGATCTGTTCGCTGGTCACACCGCCCACAGCCGGATTGGCGTCATGGCCGACACCGTTATCGCTGTTCAAGGCAGCATCGGAATCATAATTATTGGCATCAGGCGCATTTTCCTGATCGGTTGTGCTACGGAAGCTTTCCATGATGTTGCCCGATGCAAAATTGCTTGCGGCAATCCTCACGCGATAGGTCTCTTGGGCCAGGCTATCGAAGAGGTAATACCCATCCGCATCCGTTGTCGTAATTGCCAACACGCTTGTTCCAGGTGCATCCAGCAGTTCCACGGTGACGCCGGCAATACCGGCTTCGCTTCCATCCATGATGCCGTTATCGGGAATGCCGCCACCAGCGCCATCATCCAGCCATACCCGGTTGCCGAGGCTGACCGACGGTATGGTGGTAAACCCAAAATCCACAGTCTGATTCGAATTGTTATCGTCCACACTGCCGTGACCGCCGGGGCCGAGGTCTTCCCCGACAGGCTCAGCGTTAACAACAAGCGTGACAATGCCGCTGCGGATCCCGTTCAATTGCGGATTCGCATCATTCAGGCCATTGTCATTGAGGTCGTTATCCGAGTCAGGAGACACTTCGGTGACTGAACTGCTAAAATAGTTAATTAAGGGATTCCCGCTTAAGAAATTCGATGACGGGATTTCCACGATATATTCGCCCGGTACGAGGTTATCGAAAAGATAGTAGCCGTTCGCATCTGTGACGGTGCTGCCCAACAGGGTCGCACCGGTGCTGTCGAACAGATTCACAATCACATTGGCGATTCCCGGCTCGCCAGGATCATGGACACCATTGTTATTCAAATCGTCCCAAACACGGTTTCCCAGGCTGAGCGGTTCAAAGAAGCCAAAATCCACGCTCAGATTGCTGTTGTTGTCATCCACATTGCCGTGGCCATCGACAGCATCAAGATCGTCGTCACTGGTGGGTTCGGTATCCGGCCGCAAGGTGACGGGCGTGCTACGAATGCCGTTTAATGCCGGATTGGTGTCATCAAGGCCGTTATCGGTATTGTCGTTATCATAATTTGCGCTTGCTTCGGTCACAGTGCTGCTGAGATAGCTTGCTAAAACGTGTCCGCTTTGAAAATTGGCAGCTTCGATTTCAACGATGTAGGTTCCTTCCGGAATACCATCGAAGAGATAATAGCCATCGGTATTGGTTATATCAGAGGCCAGAACGGTTGTGCCGGTGCTGTCAAGGAGATTGACGGACACACCGGCGATACCGTTTTCACCGGCATCAATCAGACCGTTGTTATCCGTATCGAACCAGATGCGGTTGCCGAGGCTGACCAGCGGCACAAATCCGAAGTCAACAGTCAGGTTGCTATTGTCATCATCCGCGCTGCCATGTCCGGAAGCACCGAGATGTTCGCTCTCCGGTTCGGTATCGACATCTAAGAAGACAGGGTTGCTTCGGACGTTTCCACCCACCGGGAATACTTCACCCAAACCATTATCGTTAAGATCGCCATCACTGTCCGGATCGTTTTCCTCCACCGCAACACTGCTGCTGCGGGTGTATTGCAGGGGCTGCCCGGCAGGAAAATTACTAGCATCAATCTCGACAATATACTCAAGGCCCGGCCATAGATGGTCAAAAAGATAAAAGCCGGTTGCATCGGTTATGGTGGTCAAATCCGCGCCCGCGACATCCTGAATCGGATTCCCGGTATTATCGAGTAAGTTCACAACCACTCCGGCTACGCCGTCTTCGTCGGCATCCTGCAGGCCGTTATCATTGGTATCGAACCAGACCCGGTTTCCGAGGCTCACGCCCTGCACAAAACCAAAGTCCACAGTGCGGTTGGTGTTATTGTCGTCCGTAGTCGGAAGGATTCCATCCTGGATTTCACCGGCTCCGCTGGTGGGCTCGCTGTCCGCCACCAAGGTCACATCGCCGCTTCGGACGCCATCGACTGCCGGATTAAAGGTGTTCCGGCCGTTATCATCTTCGTCATCCTCATCCGAATCAGGATCGTCAGCGCTCGGCCAACTGCTCACGTAGGACGCCAGTGTACCGCCGCTTTGGAAGTTGCTCTCATCAATGAAAACAATATAGGGTCTGTTTGCCCTGGGACGCAGATTATCAAACAGGTAATAGCCGTTGGCATCGGTCAAAGTGCTCGCAAGCGGAGTTGCCGTCAGCGGATTCTGGTTGTTGCGAAACAGTTGGACAATCACGTTTGCAACTCCGGGCTCACCACCATCCTGCACGCCATTATTGGCTGTGCCGCCGCCGCTGCCATCATCCAGCCAGACGCGGTTGCCCAGACTCACCGTTTCGTAGAAACCGAAATCAACGGTCAGATTGCTATTATTATCGTCTGCGTTTCCCGGATCGCCAACCTCACCGGTCGGTTCGGCATTGTAACTCAACGTAACCACACCGCTTTGGATGCCGTTTGCAGCCGGATCCGCGTCATCAATCCCATTATCATTTAGATCGACATCCGCATTGGGATCCGTTTCCCTGGTGCGGGTGCTGATATATTCCAATAGAGCGCCGCCGGCCTGGAAATTTGTTTCCGCAATCTTGACGATATAATCGCCAGGCAGCAACCCGTCAAAGAGATAATAGCCGCTTGCGTCAGTTGTGTCGGTGGCGATCGGCGCATCGGTGGCCGGGTCCTGATCGGAACGGAACAGTTCGACATTGACAAGCGAAATTCCGATTTCAGTCCCGCCAGATTGAAGTCCATTTGGATTGCTATCGAACCAGACGCGGTTTCCGAGGCTGAGGATCGGGGTAAAGCCAAAATCCACCGACAAATTGCTATCATTATCGTTGGCCCCGCCATGACCTTGAGGGCCTAAATCATCATCATCCAAAGGCTCGCCATTGAGTGTCAGAGTGACCGGATTACTCCGGATACCACCGCCAACCAGATTTACGCCATTATCATTCAGATCGCTGTCACTATCGGGATCATTTTCATTCACACTGCTGCTGGCCAAGTCCGCCAGAATCGACCCCGCCATGAAATTGCCTGCGTCGATTTCTACAATATAATCACCCGGTTTCAGGTCGCCAAACAGATAATAACCATTGGCATCTGTTGACATTGTCAGAGGGTTGCCATTCGCATCAACAACTTGCGCTCCGCCGCTATCAAGCAGGTTGACGACAACGCCGGCAAGTCCGGGTTCGCCGAATTGCTGCCCGTCATTGTTCAGATCGAGCCAGACCCGGTTTCCGAGAGTCAACGGCCGGAAAAAACCGAAATCAAGCGTGAGATTGCTGTTATTATTATCCACGCTGCCATGAGCGGATGGATAAGGCGCTGGTGCAGGGTCAAGATCGCTTTCCGTGGTCGGTTCGCCATTTGCGGCTAAACTTATAATTTCACTCAGAACACCGTTCAGCACCGGATTCGCTTCGTACAGGCCGTTGTCATCGTTATCGACATCGCTGTTCGGATTCGCTTCATTGGGAGCGAGATAGGTGTTGATGGCCCCTTCCAATACGCCGCCGCCCTGAAAGTTACCTGCGGCGATTCGAACCCGGTAATCACCGGGAGCGAGATTGTCAAAAAGATAATAGCCGTCAGCGTCAGTCACTGTGGTGGCCAGCACTGTCATTCCGGCACTGTCCATCAGATCGATATCAACGTTGGCGACACCGGCTTCGACACCATTACGCAAAGCGTCAGTATTATCATCCCACCACACGCGATTTCCCAGGCTGACCGGTTCGAAGAATCCGAAATCGATCGTCAGATTGCTGTTGTCATCATCCGCATCGCCTGAATCGCCGGCCTCGCCCGTTGGTTCGCTGTCAAAGCTCACTGTCACCGGATTACTGACGACACCATCTGCGGAAGGATCCGCAGCATCAAGACCGTTGTCGTTAAGGTCTGTGTCCGCATTGGGATCCGACTCGGTCTGGCGGCTGGAGATCATATTCTGCAACACTCCGCCCGAAAAATTCGACGCGGCGATTTTAACAATATAATCACCCGGTACGAGGTTATCAAACAGGTAATCCCCGTTGCCATCCGTCGTGGCGGTGGCAATCGGCGCATCGGTGGCCGGATTCTGATCGGAACGGAATAATTCGACCTGCACGCCGCCAATGCCGGCTTCGCCGCCATCCTGAACGCCGTTATCAGCAATGCCGACGCCCGCACCATTATCACGCCAGACGCGGTTACCGAGACTGACCAGCGGCACAAAACCGAAATCAATCGTCAGATCGCTGTTATTATCATCAACACCGCCGTGGCCGCCCGGCCCGATATCTTCACCGACAGGTTCGCCATTAACGCTGAGCGTGACAAGCCCGCTGCGGATCGGAGCCGTATCAGGCCCGTTGTCGTTATTATCCGTGTCCGTGGTCGGGCTTCCCTCCGCACCTGTGCTGCTGCGATAGGAGTGCAACGCGCCGCCTGAAGTAAAATTGACGGCCGCGACTTCAACCCGGTAATCACCCGGTGTCAAACTGTCGAAAAGATAATACCCGTTCGCATCGGTTGTCGCAGCTGCCAGCGTCGCGCCCCCGCTATCCAGAAGATTCACGACCACATTAGCGATGCCGGCTTCGGCCCCGTTAAGCAGGCCATCATCGTTTGTGGCAGCACCGTTTATAAAATCAAGCCATACCCGATTGCCGAGACTGACCGATTCCTGGGATGTAAACCCAAAATCCACCGTCAGATTGCTATTATCATCATCAACCGTTCCGTGACCATCCGGTCCGAGAATCTCGCCGGATGGTTCGCTATTGGCGGTAAGCGTCACAAGACCGCTACGAATGCCATTTGCGGCCGGATCGGCGTTGTTTATACCATTATCATTGACATCTGTATCGGTATCGGGTGAATCCTCGGTAAATGAACTGCTATACAAATTTACCAAAGGGTTGCCGGCCGCAAAATTGCCGGCGTCAATTTCCACAATATATTGATCTGGCGTAAGATCATCGAATAAATAATACCCTCCGCCGGCAGTGGTGGTCGTTGCCAGTTCGGTGGTTCCGGTGCTGTCCAGCAGCCTGACCAAGACTCCGTCAACACCCGCTTCACTGCCGTCCTGAATGCCATTATTCGCAGTGCCGCCGCCCGCGCCATCATCAAGCCAGACCCGGTTTCCCAAACTTACGCGCTCCTGGGTGAGATAAAAACCGGCATCCCAGGTCATATCATCTTCCCCGGCAGCCAGCTTAACCACTATGGTTCGGCCGGTTGTCACATCCGCATCGCTATCTTGCGGATCGCCGAAATCATCATCCGGATTCACTTCAGGATTATCCGGGCCTTGCGGGCTTGGGATCAACGCGAAACCACTATAATTTGTGGCAGTTGTTTGATCGAATGCAACGAAATAATCTCCCGGGAAAAGACCGCTGAACAGGTACAGGCCGCTAATATCGGTCGTGGTTGTCCCCAAAAGTACATCGTCAGCCGTTCCGGGATTCCCATCAGGGCCCGGATGGTAAAGATGCACTGTGGCAGTTTCGATACCGCCTTCACCGATGTCCTGAACGCCGTCTTCATCGGTGTCGAACCAGACCGTATCTCCCAATGAACTGCACGGATCAACGATCAATGGTCCGAACACGTTATTGCTCTCAATACACTCACAAACCGTATCCGTTACGTCCACCGTTCCTGTAAAGGAATAGGACGTGCAGGCGGTGCAATCCGAAGACCAGCCGCTCGTATCAATCGACACGACAGCATCCTGTCCGGCCGAGATAGCCCCGGTAAAGGCACCGGTTCCGGTCCATCCGGCACCGTCATCCACTTGTACGCTAAACGTTCCGTCAAAATCGCTCGGACCGATATTTCGGACAGTCAAGGAAATAGAACCGCTGAACGTCCCATCGTCCGCACAGACCGGATCCGGATTCATATCAGCAATAATCAAATCCGGGGAGTCATAACTGTCCGAAACAGTGTCACTCAACGTCAAAGGACAGCCGCCGGCTTCACTGTCAGTGCAGGAATCATTATCAATGATCGGCGAAACCATACCGGCTGCATCCGCCGGACAGCCATAGGAGGCCGACACCGAGAGTTCACGATCGCCATCCGCACAGTTTCCGGTTCCAGGCTGCGTGTAAGTCGTGGTCAGAACAGTCGTCCAGGTCGCTCCTGCCGCCAGGTTTTCGATCTCCCAGATCACGTTGCCCTCATTAAAGCCAACAGCACATGCACCGCATGCGCCAAGGCCGTCATCGTCACAACTTGGATCGGAAGAAATTCCACCACCGCTAATCACAGGCGTTGTGGACGATTGATAGAGGAGCCATTCCCCGAGATGCGCCAGAACTTGGGCATAGGTTGCGGTAACAGCACTGTTGTTTGTGACCTGAATCGTGTAATTGGTGTCCGTACCACAGGCAATTGTGGAACTCGCCGGTTCTTTGGCAATAGTGATTTCCAAATCAGGAAATTCCGGCGTCAGGGAGGCAATTGTCGGAGCAGGCGTATAGTTTCCCTGGCAGCAATCAGTGAAACTCAATTGCACTTCAATATCTCCCCCGGTAAAACAGTTGGCGGACACATTGAAGACAAGGCGAATGGTCGTATCAGGGCCGACTTCATCGGCCATAAAACCATTCCCGTTGTTAAAAGAGAATGAACTCACACCATCCGCCGGCATATTGGCTGCCAAATTCACGACAGTTCCATCGCCAGGCAGGACTCCCGGCGCCTGGACCGCCGGCGGATGATCACCATGACTGATACTGAAATCTCCTGCGTCATAGAAAGTCACTCCCGCAGGCAATGTTATGGTTGCATTGAGGTCGTGCAGGGTGTTGGATGATGCAGGGACGGTAATATCCACAGATACAACCGTGCCCAGGTCACAATAATTCATCGAACTCTGATTAATCGTCGCATTGACATCCACAACCGGCGTCACATCGGCATCAGCCTCTTCGCTGACTGCCCCGGTGCGGCAGGTGCTTTCATCTGAAAAAGGGTTCTCATCCGCCGTATCGCCAATCACGCAACTCCAATTCGCACTGACCGAATTTCGTCGATCAACCGGATCGCTGCAATCACTGGTTTCGAAACCCGTTATCAGATGATAGGTTTGGGCATTCAGGTTACCGGGCTGCAAGTTCCCGATTTCCCAGGTAATCGTACGCGTGCTGGCATCCCACAAGAATTGGAGGCCATCTCCCGGAGCCGTCTCATAAAACTCATTATTGGTGGGAGCCGCCGCTGCAAAGCTCAAACCGGAAGCGATCGTATCGGAGACACGCACCATTTCCGCTGCCACCTGCCCGTCATTATAGACTGTAATCAACCATTCAACGGTGTCACCGCATTCAAACGGACCGCCGGAATTGGTTTTTTCCACCCGTAATTGCGGTGTACGCCAATTAACGAACAGTTCAGTTGTCCCGGTTGCGACAGCCAGACTGCAACAGTCCCTGAAATTCGGTCTGACCACAAAGTTGCCACTCGGTTGGCAAGTCACATCAACCCTGAAACGGATATAGAGCGTTTCTCCAGCCAATAAATCCGGTAAATTATTTGCCAAGGGATCGTTATCATAAAAGCCCAGTTCGCCGGCAGTTGCCATAACGGGTGTCACTGGCGAGACGGTCCCATCCGGTGCTTCGATTTCTGCACTTCCCGCAATAAAATTCACACCTATGGGCAATTCAATAATTGCATCCAAATTGAGCAAATCCGCATCAGCGCTGGTATTTGACAGACGGATCTCTATCGGAACATCTTCATCACAGGCATCCAGCGTTTCTGTCACCAAGACGGTCTCAAGGGTCGGTTCCATTTCATCAGAACTGGCATCCGTATGGTCGCCGGGTGGAATGATACAGCCAGGGTCTTTGGTGGGCGGATCATCCGGATTCGGTGTTACGACAACGGGATACTCATACCCTGATGACGGTAAAAGACATCGTATTTCGGCATCAAGGGCATTATTCAGGCTTCCACCGCAGTTGTCGAAAATTGCCCGGATTTCATAAGTCTCGGACGAATCTGATGCCAAATCAAAGATTTCCCACTCAATCGTATTTCCAGTGATGCTGAACGGAGGCGTGGATGTACCGCCCACCCCGACAATCGAAACCGTTGCCGGATCGTACGCATCGCCAAAAGCATCCTGCATCCAGATATACTGCGCATCAATCGCTCGTCCGGCAGTGCCTGCCGCGTCATTTGTGACTGTAATGGTCCAGACCGCCTCATCTCCGCAAGTAATATCCTGTATTGCAGGCGTCTTTTGCACTGTAATCTGTGGTTTATTGGGGATCACCGAAAAAGCGCTCGTTAATGATGACACACGTCCGGCAACGCCGCATTCATCATAGGTCGCAAAAAATTCTAACTGTCCCGAACTAAAATCACAATCGACGTAAGCTTGAAAACGGATTTCGACGATATCTTCAGGCGTCAGTAAACTGAACAATGACGGATAATCGGTATAACTCCAACGCAGGTCTCTCCAGGGCGCGGCCACTTCAGTCGGTTCGATACTGCCGCCGATGCCTGTCCAGGCCGTCCACTGGCTCGGATCGCCCGATGCGGTTCGATATTCAGCGCTTCCTTCAATATACAACAGATCCGCGGGAAGCGACTGGTTCATTTCAACATCATGGATCGGGGTCAACCCGGCGTTTCGTGCAGTTAACGTTACATTTTTAACACTACAGGAATGCCCCGGATTTTCAAAATCGACGGTGGCCACCAACTTCCCTTCTGGAAAGACCACTTCTGAACTATCCTGCACTGTTGAACAGGTATCGCCAAGACAGTTTACCTGTAGTTCGACACTATTGACGGTATCCTGACACCCGAAAATATCAGCCTCAAATGTCAAGTAACGATGTGCGCCGGGACCTAACTCTTCAAGCACGTAGCGCACTTCCCGGGGAGAAACGATCGTCCGGGTAATACCTGTGGAATTATCCCACTCCGCACTTAACGCGGGCGGAATACCCCCTGCCGGATACGACAAGCTGCCTCCCAATGTTTCCACCACTTCAACGTTATAGGCCGAGCCAATGCCTGTATTAAATACCAATATTCCCCACTTTGCAGGTTGATAGCCGGGCTGTCCGACAATTCCCTCGGCATATACTAATTCCGGAAATTTCCGAATTTGCAGTATCGGGGGACGCATGGCCCCCCTGTCGTCACCTTGATTAGCACATGTGCGAGTTGCGTAGTTGACATCATTGTCATTCGGATTCAGCAGATCATCACAGTAGTCATTATAATGAATCTCGGCAGATAGATCGGTGTCATCCAGACAGCGTCCCAGGACATGCATGAAGATTCTTGCCGTTTGCCCGGAACTCGTACTGTCAAAAAGATCGGCATAATTCCAGGCGTATCCGCCTGCCACCTCGGTGAGCGCTCCGCCATCACATTCAGGATCGTTTAACGGGGTTAAGCCTGAACAGCTTGTAATTTCCAGAATTTCATAATTGGCATTACTGACAAACAGAATCGCATCGTGGGCCGGTTCATTCGACGTTTTTGTGACCGTTACGACCACGTCATATTCACCGCAGGAACCGACAATATTGGGAAGGCCGCTGACACTGACCTGCATTGCGGAACCTTGTGTGGTGAGTTGATCCGCATCGCGTACGACAATACCTCCGCTGCCGCCATCGCAAAAGGATGATCCAAAACTCACACCTCCGGTGTCAAAGACTTCGAGCGCTGCATAATCAATAAACGAGGCGTCAGATCCACATTGAGGGGCGGAATCGGTCGTTGGTATCAGATCGTAGCTGATTTCCATGCGAGAATTTTCATCAATCGTTTCGGATGCACAGGTTCCTTGTCCTGTAAAATTAATAATGAGACTGCCACCCGGAGTGTTATCTGTCAGTGTAAACCCAGGAACACAAGTCGGAGCGCTGCCGGAAGGAAACATTTGAATGCTCAACGTGCCATCAACAAATTCTAAGGCATTCGAAGCTTCTTCGGTAAAAGTCAGGTTATTGCCTGAATTATCATCCCAGCGTATGCCATCCCACCCGCTACCATTGAAGGTATACGTACTGGTGAAGCTCTTTGTATCTTCACAGACATTCCAATCACCACTCGCAATCGTTCTTGATGAGTCCAGACCCAAATCGGGAACCGGGCAATCCACCCGCGTCGTGACCTCAGCGGTGTCGCTCAATGAGCAAGTACAGCAGTCCACGCCTTCAACGGTGACCGAGTTTGTCCAGCTCTGGCCGCAGTCGTCACAGATCGAATCCGTTCCCTGGGCGGGGATCGTAAACTGGATGGTCTCCGTGAACACGCCGCTTCCCGGAAGAGTTGCCTGGGAAATGTTCCAAACAATCGTCTTGGCAACGGTATCAACAGTCGCGCCTGCCGGCGTTAAACTCGGCGTCCATTTACCGGGATAGGCGTCGGTCACCTGCAAATCGGAGCGGATCGTACAGCTTGACGGTTCGGAATAGTTGATCACAACTGTGCATTCCACGGTTTGCTCCTGATCGGTAAGAGCGGCAATAGGCGAAAATGGCGCTGCGACAGGAGCGATTATCGCACACGATTTAGAGACACTGAGACTGGGCTTGGTTGATCCGTCAATGCTGACCTTACTTGAGCGCAACGGAGGCAGAAACGGAATATTACATTCGTTATAATACAGGGGCCTCCATGTCAGCGTTGTTTCGCCCGCTGGTGCCCCGCACCAGTTGGATGCATTTGTATCATACGCCGCATCAAATGCAATGATAACACTTCCCCCGGCCGCAATATCACCGATGGTAAACGTTCCGGTGGCAGGATCATAGGCCGCGCCGCTGACATTGCTGATAATAAGCGGCGCATCTGCAATATCTTCACTCGTAATCGTTGCATTTGTCGCATCTCCTTCGCCGGTATTTGTCACCGTAAAGGAACGGGTGACAGGGCCAGCACAATAACTTAAGGCGATATCAGAAAGTTCGAATTCCAGGAGTGGATGCCTGAGCAGCAAGTTGACACCAGTCTGTGCAGTATCCGGATGGGCTGAACAAAGGTCAGCTCCGGCAGGCGGATCCGAACATCCCCATACAGCCTCGACATCATTGATCAGATTTTGGCAAGCCACAACCGTTGTGTTCATATTGATTTGAACAATATCGCCAGCCGAAATATCCGCCAGCGCCGGATGGGTGCTGCGGTCAAAGGTGAAAGTCCCGCCCCCCAGCCCCGCCTGGGGGGTGTCCGTGACAACCACATTTTCGACACTTCCCAGGCCACTGCTTTCGACACGAATAGCCCAGGTGATCACATCGTTCAGATACGCTGACGGTTCTGAGGTTTCTGCAATCGGGTTTCCATTCACATGCGTAGCCACTTTGGTTAGTTTGATCTCGCCGGGATCAACTGTCATTTCCCTGATTGCCATAATGGGTGCATACCCATCCTGTGTGACTTGTGTATTATTATCGCCAGATGCCGCATCACAACCGGCATCATAGGTAAACACCTGGGAAACCGTCTGTCCCGGGATGATCGTGCCGATATTTACCGGTGAACTTGCTGGTGAAGCCAGCGTAAACCCGGCTGGCATACTGTTGTGAATATTGACATTTGTCGCCGGGTCCGTCCCCGTGTTGACTACATCCACGCGAAAGCTTGCTGTCTTACAATTATGAATGGGCGTATTATTGCCAGACGGATCAATTTGAGTCACCGTCACTCCCAGTTGCGGCGGATCATACACGGTGACGCCAACGATACCGGGTTCACCAGGGTCACAATCGCCGTTGCCATTCAGATCAAGGCAGACTACGCCTTCGACCACGCCTTCTTCATAAATCTGGGCTTGCAGAACGATAAAATCGGCTACGGCTGTGGAAGCCACCCCGCCCGGTTGAACAACAATTTTAATGATCGGCTGGTCATCAAGGGGACGGTAAGGTTCTGGCAGCGTCTGCGGATCGATCCACACCACATGCGCACCCGATTCCATGTTATCAAAACGGTAATACCCGTTTTCATCAGTGACAGTCGTTTTGATATCGCTGCGGATACTGACCGTCACGCCGGGAATCGGGATATCGGTTCCCGGTTCATAGATTCCGTCAGCGTTTACATCGTAATATACATTTCCGGCGGCTGAACCGAGTGGAGGTTCAAACTCACAGGTTTGAAATTCTTCGGATAGCAGCTCTTTAGGGATTCGCAACACCTGGTTGACCCGGATGGCGTCAGCGGCCAGTTTGTTAAACGCTTTGATTTGCTTATAATTAGCGGCACTTCCTGTAAAACGTGCGGCGATTTTAGAAAGCGTATCACCCTTTTGAACGCTATATTCGCAAAATTCGGGTTCTTCGACCGATTCGGGTTCTTCGGCAGGCACAGGCACTGAAGGCAATGTCTCAGGGCCGAATCCTTCAGCCGGGTTTGCCAATAGCGTAGAAGGTTCTGCCGGCGTCACATCAGTAGGCACATTATCCGGTGCTAGTTGTGCCGGTTCGGGTTCAATTTCCGGTTCTTCAACAGCAGTCTCCGGAATTTCAGCAGTCTCTTCCTCTTGTTCTTGAACCAGATTTAAAAAAACAGGAAATGCGATTTCGGCAAATTCGGCTTCCAATACGTTAATCAGCCGGGAAGATTCTCCTTCAAGTTTCATATTTTCCGGCAAAGTGCGTTCATCCAATGCCACCACATGACGCCCCGGAATGATCTCTTCAAACAAGGCTTCGCCATTTTCATCGGTACGGCGCTTTTCACCGGTAGCCATCAGAACACCGATTTCCGGTAATTTTTCGTCACCCGCGTTAAACTTCCGGTCGTTGTTGTTATCAAGGAATACCGTGGCTGTGATTTGTCCGAGTTCCAATACGGCGGCGGCGCCTAATTGCACGACAGCCTTGGCTTCAGCATGTACCTTATTGCCTCCGCCATCCGTACCCTTGGCAACAGCGGTGTTAATATTGCGGCCGCGGCGGGCATTGGTTCCCACGACAACCTGATATCGCAGACGGGTTGTGCTTTGCCCGCTCAATGTTCCCAGATTCCAACGTAATCGACGACTGCCATGGGGATTGTCAAAGCGCCGGCCATCTCGCAGCACTTTGTTTTTGACCAGTTTAAAGCCGTTGGGCAGCAGGTCTTCCAGTTGCAAATTGAAGATGGTTCCATTGCTGATATTTTCGATATCAACGCGGTAAACCAGGATTTTACCGACACGGGCGCTGCGCCGGCTGACACGTTTGGTTATACGAAGACCTTCGGGGCCGACTGCTGTGAAACCGGAAGAAGCGACAACGCGGTTGGATTGCAGCGGTTCTATCAGTTGCTCGGTTTCCAGGAAGGCCGTATTCGCGATGGACACACCGGCCATGAGGGTGTCGGCCATGCGGGTGTTGATATCGAAAGTGATTGATTCGTCCGGATCCAGATGACGTTTAAAATACCATGTATGGGTGCGGCCACTGACTTTATGAGCGGCTCCGCTGGTGTCATTGATATAAGTCAGATTGCTATCTAATGTGTCGGTAACCGTAATGCCGGTGGCGCGCACCTCACCTTCTTCCTTTTTTTCGCCTTTATTAGTGATAAAAAGCGTATAGGTTTGCTCGGCACCGGGTTGAATGGATGATTTGCTCTGGCGTTTGATAAAGCTCAGTTGCGAGGGGCCGACTGTCAAGATAATATCGACTGTTTTCAATATGTCGCATCCGGTTCCTGTGACCGTAAGGGTGTAACGTCCCTGGGGTGTTTGGTTGCCAACTTCGATTTCAAGAACAGTCAGATTGCGATTAAGGGAGAGAGTCTTGAATTCGAAAGTCGCCAAGGTTTGGCGGGGAACGCCGGAAATGCTCAATATAACAGGTCCCTGGCAGGTGCCTTCAAACAGAGCGGATATATCGCTTTCCACGGTTTCACCCGGTTCAGCGGTTAATTCCACCGGTTGGGCGTTTAAGGTGAAATCAATTCGCGGTGGCGGTGTGGGTTCAGGCGTCGGGGAGGCAGTGGGTTCGGGTGTCGGGGTCGCGGTTGGCGGTTTGGTGGACGTTGTTGTCGGGCCATCACCACCGATGGTTGTCGTTGTCGAAGGTATAGTGGTCGTCGTTGTCAAAGGGATAGTGGTCGTCGTTGTCGGGCCGTCATCACCGATGGTTGTCGTTGTCGGACCATCTTCTCCGATAGTCGTCGTTGTCGGACCGTCATCACCGATGGTCGTCGTTGTTGAACTATCGTCACCGATGGTCGTCGTTGTCGTACCAGACAAATTGCCTGGCAAAACCAAATACATCACTATCAATAAAGAGTACACGCTGATAACTGTCAGTACACTGAATTTAAATTTTTTTTTCATGGCAAAACTCCTTCGTTTAGTCTGCGCAACTGGCGCCAATCGATAGTAATGGATAATTTTTTTATTCGTCAGTCATAAGTTCCTATACCCTACTGAAATCAAGGACATTTATAGAATGGGAGGGAAAAATTATATTCCCGTTTATTTCAGACGGTTAGAATGACTTGCTGACTAAATGGCAAAGAACTTACGACTGTCGAGATTTTTATAAAAACCCTTAAATAATTTTAATAGCAGCAGTAATATTTTTTTAATCTTTAATCAACGCCGTTCGACATGAAAATGGTTCGATATTTTAACCAACTGAAATTATTGATTTATAAATCGAGGGTTCTTCCCACGATAATCATTTTTGAAATTGAATGATTATTAAGCTGTAATTCGCTACAGCCTTTAAATATAATGCATAAATTGTGCCAAACAGTGTTACCCTAATTTATAGTATAGTTGTCAGCTTATGGTTTGTTCTGGCGCAAAAATCGCTTCTCTGCCAAAACAACCGTTTTGGGGTTAATATGGCATAAATTGTTCGTCATCACGGCATGATATAGCAATATGGGTTTACGGGAAATAATCATGCCACAACAAACCTGAATCCGAAGACTATACTCAAATTTATATTTTCCCCTATTGAGTTATAATTTCCCAATCAAACTGATATACATCACATCGGCTTCATAAGCATCTTCGCCTTCAGGGTTAGATTTGTGGTGTTCGTAACCCAAGGCGATAGTAAGATAGGTGTTGAGCCGGTAGCCAGTTTCAAGAAAATATTTTAAACGGGTGTCATCAATATCATTTTGTAAAGTCTTTTCCTTATACGAGGCCACGACATCAATGCGATCTGTCACCTGGTATTTGGTTCCCAAAAGAACAGTGTCAACACGTGTTTTAGTGGGTGTGAGCGGTTCGGTTTCGATCTCATCGTTTTCAATACGATAATAAGTGAAGATAGACCAGCTATCCCTGATTTTGTAATCCAGACGGAGCATCAGGTCGTCATAGTTAAAGGTTTCATCGGAGGTCTCGGGATCATGCACCGTATCGATTTCATGACTGTATTTGACGGTGGCGAGAAGATTGTGAAGCGCATTCCAGAACACCTGGCCACCGAATATCAGTCTTTCATCGGTGCGGCCGGTGAGTTTGTAATCCAGGTTGCGGTATTCGATTTTAAGGCGGGTTTTAAGGGTGTCGAGAGGTAATGATGTCCACCGCAGGGTATAAATTTGTTCCTCCTCCTCGACCCGATTTAAGATGAGATCGTTAAATAAACGGTATTCAGCGGTTAATTCGCCGCCCAAATAGCGGTTCACATCGCCTTCGAAACCGAGCATGGAAATATCGGTGCGTTTCGTGAACTCGCCCAGGTGGTCTTCATATAAAAAACGCTCGGCCTGTTCAAAAAAAACTGAAAATTCATGATAAGGAAAAATTTCGGCGCGTCCGATAATATCGTGGGATTGGTGGTCGAGCAGGTCATCAATGCGGTCATCGAACTTTTCATACTGATAGGCACCCTGCAAAAATACGTCACCCGTATAGGGATAATTACCCAACAAATGCCGGACGCTGCCGAGTATGCGGGAAATTTCGGTATCCTGGGTGCGGGGCGAAGCGTCGTCAAAAGTGTCAAACAGATCAGCTCCCAGGAGATAATCCATCTTTTCCGGGTGAATATGTTTTATAGAGGCGAAAAAGTTGCGGGTGGTAGTGGTGACATCCTCCGAATCATCCGGCATGTTATCACGGCCTTGCCGAAATCCGGCGGAGGCAGTGTGAAAATCACTTAACCAGTAGGCGGCTGAAAGGCCGTACGATTGTTCATCCACACCCAGGCTGGTGTTGATATTCGGATCCAGATCGAATTCAAGGTTAGTGCTTCGAAATTCAAACGGTTCTTCATTTTCCACTTCGTCGATCACATTGTTCGAAGAAAGATCGCTGTTGCCAAAGGTGAGGAAATCACGGCCTACTTGCCAGTAGCGGCCATATACACGCAACGGGTCCAGGGGGTTGGAATCGATATTGATACGCAGCGCATCGGCGCGGGCGGAGTCTTCCAAAAATGGCGTTTCACTCTGAGCCGCTTCTATTCCGACTCGATAACGGTCTGTCAGGCGGATATTGAGATCGCTGCCGAAGACTTGTTGCCTTTGGTCATAAATATCGCCGGAAAGAGTGCCTTCCCATGGTCCCTCGGCTAACCAGGTGGCACCGATTTGCACATCTTCCGTCGGCATGACAGTGGCCCGCGAGCCCCATACCGCGCGCGTATAGCGACTGCCCAGCGCATCATACTGATAGTACACCACAATAAAGGTAGGGTTGCCACGGAAATCTTCACGGTCAACCGGCCGTTGAAACGTGATTTCGCCGTTGTCATAGTCGATAAAATAATCCCGGCCACGGGATTGAGGTGTGGATCGGATAACCCGACTCGTGTTGCTGCGGTCCCTTATTTCGATGCTCACACGCTCACTGCCGGTCACAACCGGAATCTCTTCTAAGCGATACGGTCCGGATGTGCCATCCGCGAGAATCACATCGGTCGCAGATTCGCCTCTTATCGCGCCGGCCATGAGAGTTGCCGTGCCTTTATCGATTTCGCCGTGCAAGGTGACGCCGCGAAAGTATTTGTCCATCGCAGTGAACACCGTATCTTTAAATATGCCGATTTCGTGATCGCCAATGGTCAGAAAATTCCTGTCCCGATTGATTTCCAGCAAAAATGTGAAGCCTTCATCGGGATATTCTTCGTCATAATCGGCTGTTAAACGGAAATTATAGTCGTGGAAAATAACGCCGTCGCCGTAGAGCGAAAAACGGCTGCGGTTGGAATATTCGCCGGGCAGGCCTTGATCACTGCGGTCAAAGATGATCTCATCGCCTTCAACGGATGACAGATTTTGGCGAAAAATACCGATGCCGACTAAAATGAAGTCATGGCCGCTGTCATCATCTTTATAGCTAAAGGCGCGGGTATCGGTCGAAAACATTAATATAAAAAAGAGAAGGAGCAAGCAGAGGGAGAGTTGCACCGGGGAAATATGACGGTCAGTAAGAATTTTAATCTTTTTATGCCAATTAAGGGTTTTCATTTTGGTGGTGTTTAACATATAGTTTGGAACAAGCTTAAAGGGCAAACCACTTTGGGTATATCAAAAGGATGCCCATAGGTTTAACAAAGTTTAACAAAGTTTAACAAAGTTTAACAAAGTTTAACAAAGTTTAACAAAGTTTAAC
>JAOZRC010000001.1:0-4225 GCA_029940345.1 Desulfobacterales bacterium | reverse complement strand
TTTAACCGGATTTAACCGGATTTAACCGGATTTAACCGGATTTAACCGGATTTAACCGGATTTAACCGGATTTTGTATTCATTGTCAAGAAAAAACATTACACCTGATAAACGGCAGGTTTGTAACGCTCCTGGTTCCGCATGATCCATTTCACTGTTTTTTCCAGACCCTGGCGCATAGAACAACAGGGGCGCCATCCTAATCTTGCGATAGCACAATTGTCACAAATCAACTCGAACACTTCACTTTTAACGGGACGAATTCTGGGTTCGTCCGTAACAATTTGGGCGGCTGATCGACAAATTTCCAAAACCAGCTTTGCCAGTTCCCCAATGGTGACGCCCTCTCCCCGGCCGATATTGGTCACCCGCCCAACGCACATATCCGAAGCGGCAACCGTGAGAAAACCTTGTACCGTATCTGCGACATACGTAAAATCCCGAATAGGCTGTAATGATCCCAGGCGAATCTGCTCCGTTCCTGAAAGTGCCTGGGTGATGATGGTGGGAATGACGGCGCGGGCTGACTGACGAGGTCCGAATGTGTTAAAAGGGCGAATGATCGATACGGGCAAATCGAAAGAGCGGTAATAGCTTTCGGCCAGATGATCGGCGCCGATCTTAGATGCCGAATAGGGCGATTGCCCAACTACCGGATGCGCTTCATCAATGGGGGTGTATTGCGCAGTGCCGTAAACTTCGGACGTAGAAGTATGTATAACCCTGTCAACGCCATGTTTGCGGCACGCCTCCAAAATATTAAGGGAGCCGCCTATATTGGTTGCGATGAACGAGGCAGGGGCGATGTAGGAGTAAGGAATACTGATAAGCGCCGCCAGATGATAAACTGTGTGGCAGTTTTGAACCAGGGCGTCGATCAAAAACGGATCCTGAATATCTCCGGCTACAATTTCCAGTGAACCTGTGCCGGATGGGTTGTTATACTTTATTCCCAACGGCGTTTTTTTATAAGGTCGTTCTTTCGACCGGCTGATCACATCATCAAGCCAGCCCTGATTGTTTTGAAAATTGTAATGCACCAGCGCTCTCACCTGCCGTCCTTGCGATAGCAGGGCTTCGGTAAGGTGACTGCCGATAAATCCACTCGCTCCGGTAACCAGTATCTGCTCCTTCATTGCAATGCTCCGGCTGAAAACATTTCGACCTGTGCGGTTACACTTATCGGTAGGGTGGGCATCGCCGGAAACATATATTGTATACAGTGCCTATCTTTGTCGGCGATGCCCACCGTTTTACTGAAAAATCGGTGGGCAAAGGCTGTTTCCTTTAACGAAGTCCGTCGCTTTGCCGAATCATCTGCTATGAACTAAGTAAGTGAAAAAACGTTGCCCACCCTACATTTAATAGCAACCGCACAGGTTGAAATATTTTGCGTTTTTTATCATACTCTTAACCCTAAAAAATTAAGAGAAAGGGATTCCCGAAAAAAGAATATTCCCAAATGTAGAAATATCGGATAAGTTATTTATCAGTATCGGGAAGGATGCCCTAAAATTCTTGAAAAAGGTTCAATATCAGATAAAGAAATAAGTTTGATTTGCAATTGATCGCATTGTTTTTCAAGCCGCGCTTTTTTCAGTGGATGTAAGGTAAAAGTTGTCCATATTTCATCAATACGAAACATTTCATGAATCGTGGGAATGTCGCTTTCATATCCTAAAACGGGATGCCCATTAATTTTTTTTCCTTTCAGAAGCGGGTTGTCATCTAAAAAACCGACAAGTTTCAAACCGACGCTTCTTCTAATCATCCAGCCGGACAATGCGGCTCCTCCTACACCGACTCCGTAAATCAAGATTCGCTGATTTTTTTCATGGCCTGAAGCCTCCGCTTGTTCAAAATGCAAACGATACCATATACGATGTGATGTCAACAAAGGCAAAATAATAAACCAGTTAAGCACAAGCAATGCAAATGACAAATCGCGTTGCATATAGATGAGAACACAAAAACAGGCAAACCAGCCGATTGAGGTGACAACCGTTAACCTAACCGCATCACTTATAGCAAAAAACCTTACCGGATTCTGGTAGCATCCGCCAATAAACATAGCCGTTATGATAATTGCCGGAAGCAACAACTGACCGATATAAAAATAAGTGAAAGCCGGCAATTCAGGCAACGCGGAAAAACGCAGAAAATGAGAAAGCGACCATGCGATCTCGATCATCAGAATATCCGTCAGAGCAATTCGCAGGTGCCACCCTAAAAACTGTCTCCAATTGATAATGCCGGAAAAACTGAACCAAACGCCCTTTACAATCCAGATAAAGTCCGAAACAAAATTGGCCTTTTGAAAATAAGCCAAATCCTGTTGCGCTTTTTGAGGAAACAAAACACGACGATAAAACAGTTCCGGGTCTTCATCAGCAGGATAAAGATGCGCTTCATTACGAAAAGCGACCTGACAGGGGCCGAATAATCCGGGTTTGTATTCAAAAAGAGCGACATATTCACCGACAAAAAGATTTTTGAAACGGATGCTTTCCGGACGTGGGCCTGTAAAAGTCATTTCGCCTTTAAGGATATTCCAAAGTTGAGGCAATTCATCAAGCTTGGTTCTTTCCAAAAAGGCGCCGACCATCGTCATGCGGCTGTCATAGTTGGTCGTGACGCCCTGGCCGTCATCCCCCCAAAAGGCAGGAAATTTACGAAATTTATGAATGCGAAAGCGTTTGCCATGATGTCCCAGTCGTTCCTGGGAAAAAATTACCGGACCGTAGGATTCAATCAACAACAATACGCTGATCAGGCCCATTACAGGAGCCGCCAGCACCAGTCCGATTGCCGACCCGATTATATCGAATATTCGTTGTATAGCCATTAATCGCGTTAAATTGATTCAGAAAGCGCCCCTACAACGCTCTCAATATCAGTGTCGTCCAATCCCGGATGCAGGGGAAGTGTTAATTCCCGGGATGCGAATTTTTCGGTTTGCGGAAGCACCGGATTCCGAAACATTTTTTTATAATAGGAAAACAGATGGATAGGGCGGTAATGGATACTGCTTTGGACCCCTTTTCGATACAGTTCAGCCATAACTTTTTTACGATCCGCCCTTTCCGGCAACACTACGGGCATGATATGGACAGTGCTTGCCGATGGTTTGTGAAAGGGGACGGACACTTGGGGAAGCCGGATGTCCAGCAGATGACGATACATATCCGCCAAAACCCGCCGGCGCGCGTTCCATTGAGGCAGTTGTTTAAGCTGCGCTAATCCGAGGGCGGCGCGCAACTCGTCCATGCGGTAATTGTAACCCAATGCAACAATGTCATAAGTGTAGGCGTGCCCCCGGTGACGGTCCAGTGTGCCTGACGTCATTGCATGAGAGCGCAGAAGGCGGATGCGCTCTGACACGGTGCGTTCGCGCGCTGTCACCATACCGCCTTCGGCCGTTGTCATGTTTTTGTTGCTGAAAAAACTGAAGGCCGCGGCGTCACTGAACCGTGCCACATCCCTGGCAGCCGGACAGTGGGCGGCATCTTCTACCAATTTCAGGCCGCGCTCATCGGCAAAAGTGCGCCAAGCCCGCATATCTGCGGGGTATCCGGCGTAATGCATGACAATCACCGCCCGGGTTCGGGAAGTGCATTTGCGGCGAGCATCATCTGGTGATATATGCGGTCGTTCGCTATTTTCAATATCCGTAAGCACGGGCGTAGCGCCCACATAGAGGATCGCATTAACGGTTGCGGCAAAGGTGAGCGCCGGCGCCAGAACTTCGTCACCGGGCTTTATTCCCAAGGCTATCAAACATAAATGCAGTCCTGCTGTGCATGAACTGACGGCCACTGCGTCCTCTGCCTGGTGAAGCGTGGCAAAAGCACGTTCAAAGGCCTTCACCTGATCCCCCATTGTGAGCCATCCGCTTTCAATGACCGCATTCAGCGCTTGTTTTTCCGTTTGGCCCAAAGTCGGTTCGTATAACGTAATCATTTTATGCCTTTTCAGGAATCCTTCATTGGTCAGTTTACATTTTGTCCCGTTAGGGACATAAGGAAATTCCCAATAAATAAACTACCCATTATGCGTAATGTAGTAGAGTGGGTAGAGTGTAACGGAACCCACCATTCACGGAAATGCGGTGGGTTCCGTTATACTCCACCCACCCTACATTTCGGGTATATTATTTTTTGAAAAATTCCTAATATCTATAGAAAAAGGCTTACCGCTACAACAAGTCCCGTAGGGACGAAATAGAA
>JAOZRC010000391.1 GCA_029940345.1 Desulfobacterales bacterium | reverse complement strand
CGAAACCTGACATCAGCCTGAATTCGTTTGGTTTCGTTCCTCAACCCAACCTACGACTACATTTAGTGTCCCAGCCTATTTACACCCCTGAACTGATGGGGCAATACCTATCCTCAACCCAACCTACGACTACATTTAGTGTCCCAGCTTATGTTGGTAGCCCAAAGTGCGAGCCACAGCTTGCGGATGCTAAAACCGGAAAACGGCAGAAAGGAGAACATTATGAAAAAGTGTATTCGTGTCATCTCCATCAGGGCTTTGATTATTTTAATCATTTCGGCTTTCAGTGCTGTGGCGTATGGGCAAGAGACCTTTTCGTCAAAGCCCTTGATGAATAAAGGCAAAAAATGGCGTATCGGATATTTGGAAGGAGGGCCGTATAAAGATTATTTGGACACCCTGGAAGCGACTGTTAAGGGCTTTATGGCGCTTGGCTGGGTTGCGACGAAGACGCTGCCTGAAATACCTGAATCCGAAAATACGGGTAAACTCTGGCAATGGATGGCAACATCCCTGGAGAGCAGATATATTGAATTTGTCCCTGATGGTTACTGGTCATCTGATTGGGATGATGCCCAGCGAATGAAAACACAGTCTGTTGTGTTACAGAGACTTAATGACAAACATGACATTGAGCTGATGATTGCCATGGGTACCTGGGCCGGACAGGATTTAGCCAATAATCGCCATGACACACCCACTGTTGTGCTTTCGTCTAGTGATCCGGTTGCTTCAAAAATAATAACAAACCCACGGGATTCCGGCTTTGATCATGTTCATGCCCGTTGCGACCCGAAACGCTATGAGAATCAGATCCGTATGTTTCATCGTATTGTAGGCTTTAAAAAGTTAGGCGTCGCTTACGAAGATACGTTGGCCGGGCGTGGTTATGCCGCTTTGGATAGCATTGAAAAAGTGGCCAGGGAAATGAAGTTTAAAATCGTACGCTGCAAATGTAAGCTGGATATTCCTGATGTAAAAAAAAGGCTGGCAAACATTGTAGGATGCCATACTGAACTGGCATCGCAAATAGATGCGCTATACCTTACCGAGAGCAACATTGCGCTGCAAAACCTGCCCCAGGTTTTAGCTCCGCTCATGAAAGCGAAAATTCCGACGTTTTCTCAGAACGGATCCGACGAGGTTAAACACGGTGTGCTGTTAAGTATTGCCCAGGCTGATTTTAAGCCCGTAGGCAAGTTTCATGCGGAAACGATAGCAAAAATCTTTAACGGCGCCAAACCACGTCAATTACCACAGGTATTTCAAGAACCGCCCAAAATCGCAATTAACCTGAAAGTCGCCCAATTAATCAACTGGGACCCGCCGATGGATATTTTCGACATTGCGGATGAAATTTATAAAGAAATTCAGATTGTGGAACGCGAAAAGTGAAACTTAAAATGTGAATCACGCATCACATATTAGCTGGCTATGCAATTAAGAACCAAAATCAACCTGTTCACGCTCACTATGCTAATCTTGCTCACTGCTTTGATTGTGTTTGTGGGGACCTATATAATCAATGATATTGTCTATGGGCTTAACAAACGGCTTTTATTGCAAGAAATGGATCATTTATATGAAAGCGTCCAACGCGGGTATAACATCCTTTTACGCACCGGAATTCATACAATTGAAACATACGTTACGCGGAAACAGAAACAATTGGCGGCACAATTTAAGAAAATCGCTTTCGGCCGCACCGGTCATATTTTTATTGTCGATAACAGGCACAGCGCCATTTTACATAGTGGTTTTAAAACGGGTGCAACGGTTGATTTGCCGTTTATTGATGCAATGCTAAAAAAGAGATCCGGTTTTATCGAATATAATTATAAAGGTCAAAAGCGCTTCTGTGTTTTTCGCACTTTTCCGGAGTGGAACTGGCTCATGGCCTTGTCGGTTACCCAAAAAGAGATGTTTGAAAAAAAGACCGAATATTTTTTCAACGTTTCCATTATCGCTTTCATTATATTAACTGTTAATATTTTGGTGACAGACTTTTTTTTAAAAAAAATTATGGACCGCGTACACAAAACCCTTGAATGTGCCAACCAGGTCAAACAGGGGAATCTCAAGGCCCGAATCGATAAAATCACCGTAAACGATGAGATCAGTGACCTGCAACACAACATCAACGCAATGATTGCCGAAATTGAGCGGCGGATCGCCGATCATAGACAAGCTGAAATAGCATTGCGCAAAAGCGAAGAGCAATACAGGGCGTTGTTTGAAAATGCCCCCTTAGGTGTTGTTCTGATCACTTATAGCGGAAAACACTTGACGGTGAACAATGCGATTTGCCAGATGATTGGCTATTCGCGTGAGGAACTTGAACAAATTCATCCGAAAGATTTGTATCAATCTCCTGATAAACGGACTGAATTTATAAAGCGACTGCAAACCGATGGTTACGTCAGGGGCTTTGAAGTGGAATTGAAACGTAAAGACAACTCTGTTATTTACGCCCGTTTGACAGCCATCCCCGCCACCATGATTGGCGAAGATATTATTTTGGCGATGAGTGAAGATATCACCGACCGAAAACAATCAGAGGCCGCGCTGAAAGCATCTTTGGAAGAAAAAAAAGTGCTTCTCAAGGAAATCTATCATCGGGTTAAAAACAACCTGGAAGTTATTTCCAGTCTGCTGTATCTGCAATCCGCCGCCATTGAAGATGAACAGACGCTGGAACTTTTTAAAGAAAGCGAAAATCGTGTACGCTCAATGGGAATGATACATGAAAAACTATATCAATCCAAAGACCTCGCCCGGGTTGATTATTCCGATTATATTCATGGTCTGGTAGATAATTTAATTCAATCGTATGCCGGCAAGACCCATGCGGTCACGGTTAAAGTGGAAACCCGAAACGTATCTTTGGGTATTGACACGGCGATACCCTGCGGGCTGATTATCAATGAACTGGTCACCAATGCCATGAAATATGCGTTCCCGGACGAGGCATTGGCACCTGGCAAAAACGCAGAAATCCGCATAGCGATGACAAAAGAACACGATGACGTTTATGTGCTCATCGTCAGTGATAACGGCATCGGTTTTCCCCAAGCGCCCGACTTCCAAAAAACGGAATCCCTTGGTTTACAAATTGTAAGCACGCTAGCTGCCCAATTGGATGGAACCATCCGGATTGACAACACATCAGGAACATCAATTGAAATACAGTTCCCCGAATCCAGAAGTAAAACAAGGATGCCAACATAGGCCGGGACATCACCACGTCGCGTTACGATGTCTTGCGGAACCGATCACCCCGGAGGCGTAACCGTTCCCCCATCCTGAGCGGAACGGCTTTCCGCTCTACATAATCACAACCGTGCATGGTTGTGTAGTGTATAGTGGGACCGGGGATCATTTTGCGTCCACCGTAAATCGACCGACTATTTCCTGAATCTGTGCAGCCATCTTAGCCAGTTCGTTGGCCGATGAATTAACCTGCTGGGCTCCGGCATTTGAATCGCCGGCCGCTTTGCTGACACTTCGGATGTTTTCCGATACTTCGTTTATACCCGTGGCAGCCTCTGCCGCGCTTTCAGACACATCATCAGCACCTTTTGCGACCTCGGCTATGGAGGACGCGATGTTGCTTGCACCGGTGTTGGCTTGCCGGACGTTCCCAGATATTTCGGTTGCGGTTACGGTCTGTTGATCGACCGCTTTCATGATCATGCCAGATGATACATTCATCTTGTTGATGATATCGGATATGCCGTCAATTGATTTGACAGCTTCTTCAGTGTTCTCCTGAACCCCCTCAATTTTCTTGGCGATATCTTCGGCAGCCTGGGCACTCTGGCTTGCAAGGGCTTTAATCTCATTGGCCACAACGGCAAAGCCTTTGCCTGCATCACCTGCCGAAGCTGCCTCGATGGTGGCATTGAGAGCAAGCAGTTTGGTCTGCTGCGCGATTCGCTTAATCAGATCGGTCACCTGGCCGATCTCCTTTGCACCCCGGCCCAGGACGTTCATGGTCTTTGTGGCGGAATCCGACATTCCCATTGCCGTATCGGCAATATGTGAGCCCTCCTGTGCACTTCCGGCCACCTCTTTGATTGAAAAAGACATCTCTTCAATCGCCGATGCCACAGTATTCATATTCTGCGACATTTGTTCTGCGCCAGAGGTGACATTCCCGACATTCACACTCATCTCTTCAGCCGCGGACGCCATTGCATTGATGTTGACGGACGTTTGTTCGGTAGTCCCGGCAACCGAATCGGACTGGGAGCTCATTATATCGGCGCTTGAAGCCATCTGTGCTGAAACCATCGACATCTCCTCGGATGAAGATGCCAGTGTGTCGGCATTGCCCCTGATCTGCCTTATTAAAACAGCAAGATTCTTGCAGGAATCATCCAGCGCATCGGCCATGTCGCCAATTTCATCCTGCCTTTGCATGTCCAAGCGCTGAGACAGGTCTCCTTTAGCTAAGGCATTGGCCAATACGACGACTTTTGAAATCGGGTCGGCAATTTTTGAGCCAAGCTTGGTTGCAATAAAAGCAAAAAAAGCAAGGGCGACTGCGCCGATGCCAAGAATCCAGAGTTGAAGCTCTCCCATTGACGTGGCGCCATAAGAAAGGATTCTATCTTCGATTTCGGAAAATTTTTCTTCGGGCATATTAACACTGATGACACCGATTTTCTTGCCGTCGGAACCGGTGACAGCGGAACATACGGATAAATATTTTTTGCCTGCAAGTGTTATACGTATACTTATCGATTTGTCAGCTTCATACACTTGTTTTAGTATTTCCGGGCTTATCTGAAGGTCCTTGAAAGTTGCGATCTCTTTGCCTTGGTTTTTCAATCCCATATATGCAATGGGAGTAGTCCCCAAATAGATTGCGCATGGTAAACCTGTTGTATTGTAAAACTTCTTTAAGGGCGTATCATAATTATTAATTATTTTCCCGGTAATTAATACGGCAACAGGGTCCTTAAAATCATCCGTGACAATCTTGGCCGAAGCCATACTCATGAAACCGCTTCCCCTGGAATTTGTGTTTGTCAAATCCAAGGCTTTAATAAAATCAGCATCATGTACTGTCAGGGCATATAAATTCTGTTTTTTATCATCTAAACCTTTTTCCAGGCTCCCCTGAACTCTCTTCCCGAATTCCCAGGATAGGTAAAACTTTTCCAGCCAGGGAATATCAATATCATTAGAATGATCAGACGGGGAAGATGCAATAAAATGTCCTTTAAGGTCAAATAACAAGGCAAAGTCGATTTTATCGGAATGCTCTCTGAAATTGCCAAGGATGCCTCCCAACACGTCGCTATCCAACTTTTCTATATTATCTACCAAATCTGGATTGCGCGAAATATCGGTTGAGAGGCGCTCGGTATTTTGTAGGATTTCATCAAATGCAGACTCAAAAGCTCTGAGATGGCCGGTAAGAGTTTCAATGGTCAAATCTGTCAGGTCGTTTAAGAGCAGTTCTGATTGTTTCCTGATGCTTGCATCAAGTTTTATAAATATGATAATACTCAGTGCTAAAACTATAATCGCTCCGCTTTTACAGAAACTTAACAGTATCCTGATTTTTATGCTTGTCATAACACACCATCCTGATTGATGATTCCTGAGAGCCTGTTTGAAAAGTCTTAAATCGGCTGCAAAAGCGTGAGAGCGGT
>JAOZRC010000390.1 GCA_029940345.1 Desulfobacterales bacterium | reverse complement strand
CGTAGGGACGATATATAAAGTGTAAACTACTTTTAGCACAATATGAAGGATGCCCTATTTTTGGGGTAAAATGAAGGATGCCGTTATAGCTTTATTGATTTTTCCCATTCACCTGTTCTTCTATTTTGTAATCGATATGTATGCCCCTTGCTTCTAACTCCCGGATAAACACATCCGGCGGAACATGGCGCACGGGTGACAGCACGCCTGTCAGGGTGATCTGGCCGGAAAGGATCATCAGGGCGCCGATGGCAGATGTAAACCCCACGGTGCGGTTCATGGCGAAAAGCCCGCTTTCAGGATCGCGGTAATCGATCATATCGTAGGTCACTTTCACTTTCCTACCATTCTTAAGGCCCCATGCCTCAACCCTCAACAGGGCAAGGTCGCGTTCATTTTTGCCATATTGAAGTCTGGGTGTCAAATACCGGGTCAAAAAGGAACGGGGCGATATTTCGGCATCACCGATCTGAACCGGGGTGTCATCCAGTAAACCGAGAGCGACCATTTTGCGCCAGAACCGGCTGTGCCCCGGCCATCTGAGGGCAAAGCGCCCCATTTCTTTCAGGCCCTTACCCAGGCCGAATATCTCAACATACCTTTCAGCGTCTCCGTTCGGATAGGCTTCAACAGGGCCGATTCCCGCAAACTCGATTTCATGGACATTCTCCGGATAGAAGATTTCATTTCCCGGAATGATAAAAACCTCTCCGTTTTTGATACATCGCGCCTCACGCGTATATACCGCCAGAACACGATCGAAAATCCACGAGATTTTATATTTGACAGGGCTGTCAGCAGCGCATTCGGGCGCAGGTATTCCTCCGCCATAAGAGTAAAGGCCGTGAACCTCATCCAGTTGTTCCACAGCCAATCGCCCCATGATAAGATCAATCCCCGGATCAAGCCCCATCTCCGGAAGAATGATTCCCCCCTTTTCTTTTGCCAACGCATCCAATTCTTTGAGTTGATAGGTATAGTTGGAACTTACAAAAGGGATTCCGGCTTCCAGGGCGGCTTTGGCAACGGTCAGGGCCAGTTCTATGGGCAGCATGCACACGACGGCCCGAACATCCATAGCGGTAAACGTCTTTGCCAGGTCCGGTTCCAGGGCGACATCCAGTTGCACCGCTCGTGTTTTGGAATAGCCCATGCGCTTGAGATACTGTTCGGTGTCGGATATATTGAGATCGGCTGCAATTATTTCGCTGATCATCACACTTTGTTCAAGGTCGTGAATCACGGCTTTGCCCTGCAAGCCTATTCCCAGGAGCAACACTTTCATAAAACACCTCCGGGTAATCGGTTTTATTTTTGTCAGTTATTGAGTATTTCTATAGATTCTTCAGCCTCGGATCCAAGGCATCGCGCAACCCGTCTCCAAGCAGATTGACAGACAAAATTGTAAACATAATAGCCAACCCCGGCAAGGTGACAAGCCACCACGCCTCGGTGATATAAATCCGGCCTTCGGCAAGCATCCTGCCCCAGGTCGGCATTGGCGGCGGAACCCCCATGCCGAGATAGGAAAGGCCGCTTTCCCAGATTATTATGTTTGCAACCCGCAAGGTTCCCAGGATAAGAAGAGGTGAAATGACATTCGGAAGGATATGTCTTATAATGATGATAATATGAGAGGCGCCGATTGCCCGTGACGCTTCCACGTATTCCTTTTTTTTCAAAGAGAGGACGCTTCCGCGGATAGTTCTGGCATAAGTGACCCAGTCCGATATGCCGAGTACGATAATCAGGTTCAGAATTGAAGGGCCGAGAACCGCGATCACTGAAATCGTAAGCAACATGAACGGGTAGGCCATGAAAATATCCGCAATGCGCATGATGAAACTGTCGGTTTTACCGCCATAGTAGCCTGAAATAAGCCCCAAAATAATTCCGACCGCTTCCGCAACAAAAACGGCGCTGAAGCCGACTAAAAGAGATATTCGGCTGCCGTAAAGCAGGCGTGACAAAACATCCCGGCCGAGATTGTCGGTGCCAAGCGGATGACTCCAAGTCCCCCCTGACTGCCATACCGGTGGTGCTAGCCGGCCCAGAAGGTCCTGTGCAAGGGGATTCGTATGGTACAAAACAGGAAAGGCTATGCTAGTCATCAAAATAAGCAAAAGAAGGATAGACCCGATCAATGCGCTCGGACGTTTAACAACCTCCCGAACCGATTCAAGCACCAGTCGGATACGGGGTGTAAAACTCTCAACGGTCTGCCGGAAACCTGTGATTTCTGTTGTTTCGGAGCTCATTTTTCCTCTGTATAACTTATTTGGGGATCCAAATACACATAAAGAATATCCACCAGGAGATTCATCCCCACAAATATGAGGGAAAGCACAAAGACGATCGCCTGAACAAGGGGATAATCCCTGCTGAAGATCGCTTGAATCACCAGACGCCCCAGCCCGGGCCAGGCAAATACCGTTTCTATTATCACCGTTCCGCCGATGAGAAAACCGAACTGCATACCCGCCACGGTTACCAGCGGGATCATGGCGTTTTTCAGCGCATGCTTGGCGATCACGATCTGTTCCCTGAGTCCCTTGGCTCTGGCCGTGCGAATATAGTCAAGACTCAGAACTTCCAACATAACCGATCTTGTGAGCCGGGCAAACATGGCCATCAGGCTCAACCCCAATGAAACAGCCGGCATAATCAGATGCAAAAAGGTTCCGCGGCCCGACGTGGGCAGCCAGCCGAGGTGGACGGAAAAGAGAAGCATCAACATGATTCCCAGCCAGAAATGGGGCATGGAAAGGCCCAGCAACGCTCCGAACATGCTTCCCATGTCTAACAGGGAACCCCGTCGAACCGCCGAAATAATTCCTATGGGCACGGCCAGGACAAGGGCAAACACCATAGCGGCCACCGCGAGTTCCAGACTGGCGGGAAGCCGTTCGATGACAAGCTCCATCACCGGAACATGGTAATAAAGCGATTCTCCGAAATCGCCCCGAATCGCTTTTGAGGCAAAGCGGGCATATTGGACATAGAGCGGATCATTGAACCCCAGTTGCTCCCTGAGTTCCTCTATTTCCTGATCGGATGCATCCCCCGGCAGCATCAGCAGCACCGGATCTCCTGAAAGATGGATAAAGAAAAAGCTTATCATGGAGATTCCGATAACAACGTAAACTGTGTGCCAGAGTCTTTTTAGGATATATTGTAACATAGCGTTAAATAACAAAAATCGTAGTAGTTCAGCCACTAAGGCATTAAGTCACAAAAGTTTAAATCCTATTCGTTTGATGCCGAATATGCAATTCTTTCCACCTGTGCAATTCGTTCAGAGTCCTATCGGGACGGTATATTTGTAGAAAAAACGGCGAAATCAGATAGAGCCCCATCGGGGCGGCATGTCAGCAGCAGTAAAATATAATTGGAATGTTCAAAAAATTATCTTCAGCTTATGAATAATGACGGAATCTGAACCGATTTTGTTACAAATATGCCGCCCCGATGGGGCTCTGAAAAGGTTTCTGAACCGATTTACTACAAACATGCCGCTCCTACGGAGCTTATGAGGAATATTTCATTTCAATCGCACAGGTCGAAAAATTTGGAGATACAACCATGACAGACGAAAATAAAGAAAAAGACATGGAAACGACTGAGCCGAAAACAGGCGTCTATATTTGCTATTGCGGCGGCAATATTTCCGACCATGTGGATGTGGAAGCGCTTCGTGATAAGGCGACAGGCATCCCGGGGGTGGCCGTTGCACGCACCAGCCAGTTTATGTGTTCGGACCCCGGACAGGAATTAATCATGGAAGACCTTAAATCCGGAGCCGTTGACCGTGTGGTGGTCGCCTCATGCGCTCCCAGCCTCCATGAAACCACCTTCCGGAGCGCTATCAAACGCGCCGGCGGCAATCCTTATATTTATGAACATGCGAATATCCGGGAGCAGGTAAGCTGGATTCACCACGGTGACGCCGCAACGGAAAAAGCGACGCGCCTTGTGGCCGCGGCGGCTGCCAAGGCCGGTTTGCTCAAACCGCTCGAACCGATTCGCGTCGATGCCACACAGCACGCCACGGTTATCGGCGGCGGTGTTGCGGGGCTGCGCGCGGCCAAAGACCTGGCGGGCCGAGGTATAGACGTTTTATTGATTGAAAAATCCCCTTTTCTCGGCGGGCAAACCGCAACGCTCAGTACGGTTGCGCCAACGGGTGAAGAAGCTTCTGATCTTGTTCAGGAACTCGCCGGGCAGGTGTTAAGCGACCCGGCAATTACGGTGCATACCGGGTCGCAAGTAACGGCGATTGACGGTTATATCGGCAATTTCACCCTGCGTGTGGTTAAAGAACCGCCGGAAGGTGCGTCAGAAGAACTTAAACAATCAGCCGATTCTAAAAAAAAGTCAGGCGCATATATTCCGTTCCGTGGTGTATATTATCAACCTGAACATGGAAAACCAGAAAAAGCGGAAGAGTTCACTCAGAAAACCGGCGTGATTGTGATGGCGACCGGATTCTCAACGTATCAGCCGCGTACAGGCGAATACGCTTACGGTGAAACGGAAAATGTCATAACCCTTCCGGAGCTGATCAAAGCGATGGCTCTGAATTCCGGAAACGGTCACATGCTTGAATTCAAAGGCCGCAAAATTCGGAGTGTGGCCATGATTCACTGTGTAGGCAGCCGCCTGATTCCCGGCATACACGAGGAAGACGAATCCGGGTATCTGAATGAATATTGCAGCCGCACCTGTTGCAGCGCTATCCTCCATGCCGCCAATACGATCAGGGAAACCTGCCCCGATACGCATGTTTTCGATTTTTACCGCGATATCCGCACGTATGGTCGCGGTCAGGAGGATATCTATGATCAGGCGGCGCATAATAACGTCGTTTTCATGCGCTTTGAGGCTGACAGTTCTCCCGAGGTCTTGCAAAACCAAAAGGCCGGTGACTATCCCCTGACGGTCAGGGTCAAAGATACGCTGACGTTTGGTGAAACGGTCGAAGTTCCAGTTGATTTGGTTGTGCTTGCCGTAGGCATGGAACCCAATAATGTTTCCGATATTGTTGAAATGATGAAACTGCCTGTGGGAACGGATCGCTTCTTGCTGGAAGTGCATCCCAAGCTGCGTCCTGTGGAAGTGGCGGTGGGCGGCGTATTTTTGGCAGGGACATGCCAGGCGCCGATGGATATCGGCGAAGCCTGTAATGCCGCAGGAGCCGCTGCGGTCAAGACTTCGGCGCTGCTTGCCAAAGGCTTTGTCGAACTCGACCCGTTTGTTGCGGAAGTCGATGATGCCAAGTGTGTTGGCACAGGCGCATGTCTGGAAGCCTGTCTGAATCCGGGCGCCTTAAACATCATTGAAACGGTGATTGACGGTGAAACCGTTAAACGAGCCCTGGTGACGCCGGCCCTGTGCCTGGGATGCGGCGCCTGCACCGCTGTGTGTCCTGAAAACGCGATTAATATTAACGGATGGACGTTACAACAGTATGAAGCCATGGTGGATATGATTGTGGCTGAAGACGTGGCAGCCTGAAATTATAATTTGTGCAGGTGAAAGGATTCGACCTGCGCAATTCATTCAGAGTCCCATAAGGACGGCATATTTGTAGAATCATTGCGATTATGTTCCATCAGAGTCCCATCGGGACGGCATATCGGTAGAATTGATGCGATTATGTTCCGTCA
>JAOZRC010000389.1 GCA_029940345.1 Desulfobacterales bacterium | reverse complement strand
TTTGTGTTTTTTGCGCATTGTTGGTGGGTGAAGCGTAGCGAAGCCCACGGTCTTTTGCAGCTTTGGAATTGGTGGGTTTCGCTACGCTTCACCCACCCTACGAAAAAAGTTCACACCTAATTCCTTTTACTGTACAAATTGAAATCTGGTCGTATATTTATATCCATAGAGCGAACTATTGGCAAGTGATCGCGAATTACAGAAAACCCAAAAATGAGTGTGCATTATGATGAATCTGAAACCATCTGAAATTGTGGAAGAACTTGATAAATATATAATTGGGCAGGATAAGGCCAAACGTTCCGTAGCCATTGCGCTCAGGAATCGTTGGCGTCGCCAGCAGGTGCCTGAAGATTTACGCGATGAAATCGCACCGAAAAATATTATCCTTATCGGCCCCACCGGTGTAGGAAAAACCGAAATTGCCCGACGGCTTTCCAACCTCACCGACTCACCCTTTAGCAAAGTCGAAGCCTCCAAATTTACCGAAGTTGGTTATATGGGACGAGATGTCGAATCTATGGTGCGCGACCTTGTTGAACTGACCGTGAATGATCTCCGCTCCAGGGAACAGGAAAGTGTGCAGGAAAAGGCCCAACACATCGCCGAAGAAAGGATGCTGGACCTTTTGCTCCCTAAACCCGCTCCGCGACGGCCCGTAAAGAGCGACGATGACAAAGAAATTTCGCTCGAACTGGTTACCGACAAAAGCGAAGAATCATCCTCTACGCGCGAGAAACTACGCAAAATGCTGCGCAAAGGAAAACTGGACCAACGCTATGTGGATATTGAAGTGTCCGGCCAGACGATGCCTTCCGTAGAAATTTTTTCCAACATGGGAATTGAAGAAATGGGCATTAATTTCAAGGACATGCTTGGAGGTTTGATGCCGAAAAATACGAAAAAGCGCAAGGTCAAAGTGCATGAAGCCATGAAAATTTTGACCCAGGATGAAACGTATAATCTCGTGGATATGGATGAAGTGATTGATCAGGCGATTGAGAAAGTGGAGCAATCCGGAATCATTTTTCTTGATGAAATTGACAAAATTACCGGTAAGAGCAACACAGCCGGACCGGACGTTTCCCGTGAAGGTGTTCAACGCGACCTTTTACCTATTGTCGAAGGTTCAACCGTTACGACCAAATATGGGCCTGTAAAGTCCGACCATATTTTGTTTATCGCTTCCGGCGCCTTTCATATCGCCAAACCATCTGACCTGATTCCCGAACTGCAGGGCCGTTTTCCGATCCGGGTTGAGCTGAATTCACTGGCAAAGGAAGAATTTATACGTATTTTGACCGAACCCAGAAACGCTCTGCTGCTTCAATATATGGCATTGTTGAGGACTGAAAAGGTTGACGTGGTGTTTGAAGATGAAGCCGTGGAGGAAATCGCCCGCATTGCGGAAGAAGTCAACAACATGACCGAAAATATTGGTGCCCGGCGGTTGCATACCCTGATGGAATGCCTGCTGGAAGATATTCTTTTTGAAGCGCCGGATATGAAAAAGGAAAAAATCGTAATCGACCGTGTTTTTGTAAACGATAAATTAAAAGATATCAAAGATGATGAAGACTTGAGTCGATATATTTTATAATTGACAAAGACGTTCAGATAATAAACTACCCCGCCGCAAGCGGACGGGGTATTCTGAAAAGCATTGAACGCCCCAAGGGGCGGGGTATTAAACCCGATGCTTCGCACTAACGACCGGGATAAACCACCTGCCAACCCGTTGGCGACTGACTTTGAGCGGCCTAATAACTTGAACCTATTTCAAAAAATTGCGCGTGCTGCGCGTTGGCTGGATTGACTTTTTTAGCTTTTTTTCAAGAAAGCCTCAAGTTTTTGCATCTCATCTGAAAAACCATTTTGAATACCACTTGGAATTTCTATTTTTTAAAAGCAGCAAGCTACGTAAAGATTCTAATCGTAGTCCTTTGCAACCTGTTTGTATTGTCTTGTGTAAAAATAACTTTGCCCACTCATCGTGAATACCACTCAAAGATCGAATTATTTTATACTTCAGAAAATCATCCGTTTTTTTTTCGCATTTTACGGATAATTTTTTTTTGTTCAAAACGGCCTCTGTTTTGTTTACACCAGTGGTGTATCTAAAAACAGACTTTTAAAAAATGTAAACTACTTTTAGGGCAATATGAAGGATGCCGAAAATGACAAGAAGAAAATTTATTTTATCACTTTTAGGCGCTTTGATACCCCGTCCGCTTGCGGCGGGGTAGTTCATTAAAATGCCGGATGAAATAAAGCAGAGGTTAAAATGATATTCAAAAATGGGCATCCTTCATAATAGCTTAAAAGTAGTTTACACTTTCATGGGGAGTGCTGAACCGAAGGTTTAGCAAAGGCCAGCGTAAACGCTAAACCTTCGGTTCAGCACTCCTTTAAAGTGTTAAGCGGAAAATGAAGGATGCCCAAAAATGAATATGAGTTTTCACTTTTACCAAAATATTTTTTTATGTTCGCCATTATTATTGCAAATCTTTTGGCCGGATACTTGATGTTTGCAGATGAAAACAGTTTGCCATACTGGTTAAAACCATATCCGATAATCAGATGAAAGTGGTCATCTCCTTTCTGGAATTGTTGCCCGGCATTCACCCGAAAAAGATGAAATCTATCGTTTTCCGGGATTAGATCAATCATCAGCATTTAAATATACAGGGAAAAGCAACTTTCCCGGTGGAGGGAATGGCTCTTTTCAAAACCCCTTGCTTGCGGTAACCGTGGTAAATCAAACAAAGGAGCGTTCTTCAAACAACGCGTTTTAACCAAACGCTACATTGGATATTCAAAGGTCGCGCCGCTACGCTCTGCAACTTTTGCCTCCCAGTAAGTTCACCGTTATGTGGTATTAACATGAAGTGTGCAACAAAATCATTTTTCTTGTCATCCTAAAGGCTCTTAGAAGTGAACTAAACCAGGAAAATGTCGAACAAGCCACCTGACCAGACGAACTACGAAGCGGCATTACGCTACACACGTATATAAAAAGTTGTTTTTTTATACGTATGAGTGTAATCATGTATAGTAAAATGGCGTTTACTATACATATAAAAGATAAATAACAGGCATCATAGCAACCTTTATCCTCAAACCGTTACCCTTTGATACGGACATTGAAACCAAGCCGGTCTTGAAAAAATTGGCATTGGCCCAATTCCAAAAACTGTTTTTGAAGAGACAGTCATTAAAATGAAAAACCACATCCAATTTTTAATAGCCCTGTTTTTTCTATATCCCGCAACAGTCATTGCATCTACAAGTGCTGAATTGATTGCGGCAGCATTAGAAAGAACAAAATATAAAATTACATACGATGGAAGCTATCACTCTATAAAGTATCCGGGAGGTGATGTACCTCTGAATATAGGTGTTTGTACAGACGTCATTATCAGGTCATTTAGAAAATCAGGCGTAGATCTTCAAAAACTGGTTCATGAAGATATGAAAAGTAACTTTTCACAATATCCTTCCAAAAAAATATGGGGGTTAAGTCGTCCGGACACAAATATTGATCACAGACGCGTCCCCAATTTGCAAGTGTTCTTCATTCGTAATGGCCAAAAACTTCGGGTTACAAATAAAGCTCTGGATTATAGCCCCGGAGATATAGTTACCTGGATGCTTCCTGGAAATTTACCCCATATCGGGATTGTAACTGATCAATACAGTGAGAATACCGGAAACCCAATGATAGTACATAATATTGGTGGAGGACCTGAGTTAGAAGATATGCTGTTTATGTATCAAATTACCGGTCATTACAGGTATATACCATAAATTACATATAACCGACGGGGTTACGGAGATAGAAAATCAAAATCAGAAGGTTTTAAGGTGATAGAGATGAATAGTGAAATAATTTCAGAAGCCGCTGCACAAATGGCAATTCTTCCTTACAATTTGCAGGAGAAGGCCTTGAAATTTATTCAAGAATTAACTTTTCCCGAAAAAAGTGGAGTGCCCGGCAGAAATCTTTTAAAATATGCAGGCTTTATTCCGCTGGATGATCTGAAGATTATGAGTGATGTTATTGAAAACGATTGCAGAAAGGTAGATGTAAATGAGTGGTAAATACCTTTGCACTCAGACAGTAAAAACGCCGCTCGTTCCTCGCTCTGCTTTTTGCTTCCGGTGATGCGAAGCGTCAGACAGAGCAATGTATCAAAATAAGACAAAATATAAGCAACACTTTTAAAATTATTAGGATTTTCAAATGATTTCTAATTACAAATATATACTTTTGGATGTAGATGGCGTTGTATTGTCTTCAATAAACTACTATATGAATCTATTCAGGGATATCGCTGAAAGCCTTGGTGCTTCTAAAAACATTCCTGATGAGTTTTATAAAAAAAATATCGGAGTCAAAATAATTACTTGGATGATTAATATAGTTCCTGAAGATAATCACGATAAAATCAGAGACTTGTTCTTTGCTAATAATAAAGATACAACAGAAAATGATCAATTCCCGATAATAGAAGGAACTAAAGAGACTTTGCAAAAAATAAGAGAAAACAATCAAAAATCCTGCTTCATATCTACAAAGACAAGAGAGTCTATGAATTTAGTGATTAAATACCATAATTTAGAATCTATATTAGATTTTTCAATATCAGGCGATGAAGTGAAAAATTTCAAACCTGATCCGGAAGGAATTGTTAAAACATTAAAGTATTTCAATGCCAAGCCAGATGAAGCTATTTTTGTCGGTGATTCGTTGCACGATTTGGGCGCTGCAAGAAATGCTGATGTGAGCTTTATTGGGGTGCTTTCTGGCGTATGTACAAAAACGGATTGGGAACTTGAAAACGTTCCCTGCGTTCCGTCCGTAAAAGAAGTTTATAGTTTATGATTCTCTTTTCTTTTGAAGTAAGTACTTGGACAAAAGTTTTCGGGTATTTTCCGCACTGCTCGTGGCAGGTTTGTAACCTGCCGCACAATGCCGCCGGGTTGCAAACCCGGCGAGAGCGATGCTGGGAAACTTATGATCAAGTACTTAGGGATTTCCAAGAAAATAATATACCCAACCAGTTGCGCCGCTACGGATGGAGCGCCAAACTGCCTCTGAGCATCTTGACCGATTTTGAAGAGTTTTCCGTTTATGACTGCCGTGTAAGACCTGTCAAAACCGATAAGGCTTCCCATTCCCGCATTCATTATTTTAAATACACCGATTACATTAACCGTTGGGAAGAGATTGAAAGCATATTTTCCCGTGAAGCCATTTTAAAGGGCTCTTTTGACAAATATGTTGCGTCCAAGAAAAATAAAAGAGGCACTGCCGAAGTTGACACGGCCTTTTTGCAGGAAATCGAACGTTGGCGGGAGCTTTTGGCGCGCAATATTGCCCTGCGGAATAAGGCGCTTTCGCAACGGGAGCTTAATTTTGCGATTCAACAGATTGTTGACCGAATCATTTTTCTGAGAATTTGCGAAGATCGCGGTATCGAAAACTACGGCAGCCTGATGGCTTTGCAAAACGGTGTGAATGTTTATCAGCGCTTGTTTCAACTATTCCGCAAAGCGGATGATAAATATAATTCAGGCCTGTTCCATTTCAAAAAAGAAAAAAAGCGTGATAATTTCGACAGTCTGACGCCAAACCTGAACATTGATGACAAAGTATTAAAGGACATTTTCAAAAATCTGTATTAC
>JAOZRC010000388.1 GCA_029940345.1 Desulfobacterales bacterium | reverse complement strand
TACCGGAACAGCGCCTGCCCGGTCATCTCCACAGGTTGCTCAATGTCCAGTATTTTCAGAAGGGTGGGAGCGATATCACAGAGTTTGCCCCCTTTTATCAGATTCACATCACCAACGCCGCAGACAATCACAGGAACCGGGTTGGTCGTATGAGCCGTCATTGGTGTTCCGTCCGGAAGCAACATACATTCAGCGTTGCCATGATCCGCCGTAATAATGGCGACGCCGTTTTTTCGGAGGATCGCATCGGTAACCGCGCCCACGCATGTATCCACGGTTTCGGCGGCCTTGACAACAGCGTCAAACACACCGGTGTGCCCCACCATATCGCCATTGGCAAAATTGCAGATAATGACGTCATAAGTATCGGCGGAGATCGCTTCCAAAAGCTTGTCGCGCACTTCATAAGCGCTCATTTCCGGTTGTAAATCATACGTTGCCACCTTGGGTGATGGTGCCAGTATGCGCTCTTCGCCCTCAAAAGGGGTTTCATCGGAATCGTTAAAAAAAAAGGTCACATGGGCGTATTTCTCGGTCTCGGCACATCTCAGTTGCTTAAGACCGTGATCACTTAAAACCTGGCCGAGGATATTCTTTTGCTTTATCGGGGGAAATGCGAATTCAAATTCACCGTCAGCATAGTATTGGGTAAAACCGGTATAATTAATTTCAAGTTTAGCTCTTTTAAAACCGTCAAAACCGCTATCCGTAAAGGCATGCGTAATCTCCCTGGCCCGATCCAACCGGAAATTGAAACAGATCACCGCATCGCCCGAATGGATTCCGGAAAAGCCTTTAATTATTTTGGGTTTGATAAATTCATCGGTTTCACCGGCGCTGTAAGCTTTATCAATGGCTGATTGCCAGTTTTCACACACGCTGCCTTGGCATTGGGTAAGGCCGTCGTACGCGATCTTAATGCGATCCCAATTGGTGTCACGGTCCATTGCATAATACCGGCCGATAACAGAACCGATTTTGCCCCGACCCGCTTTACGAATACCCGCTTCAAGCGCCTGAATATATTCAGAAGCGGACTTTGGCGGTGTATCGCGTCCGTCAGCGAATACATGAACAAAAACATTGTCAAAATTCATCTTACGGCAAAGCATTAGCAGGGCATTTGCGTGCCGGGTGACGGCATGCACACCTTGATCCTGCACAAGTCCCATTAGATGTAAAGCAGAGTCATTTTTCAGGCAATGCCGAATCGCCTTTTTTAACGCCTGGTTATCATAAAAGCGTCCATTTTCAATGTCATCATCAATGCGCACCAGCATTTGCTTTACAATCCTGCCGGCGCCAATGTTCAGATGGCCCACTTCGGAGTTACCCTGATTACCCGGCGGCAGGCCGACATTAAGCCCTTCGGCTCTTAAAACAGTGTTCGGATACGTGGATACCAATTGATCCAAATCAGGGGTATTCGCTTTGGCCAATGCGTTTTTTGCATCATTCGGCGCAACGCCCCAGCCGTCCATGATAATAATGCTTACCGGTTTTATCCTATTCATACTATTTATTTTTCCTCCGAATGATGCTGATGTAACCGTTTACATCCCCCTCTGTTCAGGCCGCGTTATTTCAAGGTGCACTTGTGCGCTATACGTTCCCACGCCGGAGCGTGGGAACGCGCTTTTTACCAGGCCCTCCGGTTAATCACACAATTCAAATAGCGCCGCCGCACCCATGCCGCCACCCACGCACATGGATTCAACACCGTATTTGACGCCGCGTTCGCGCATATTGGTGAGCAGTTGGGCGCATAGTTTGGCTCCCGTGCATCCCAAAGGATGGCCCAAAGCGATAGCTCCGCCGTGAATGTTGATATTGTCGATCTCTTTTTCCAGCCCCAGTTCGCGGATACAGTAGAGTGCCTGGGAAGCAAAGGCCTCATTGATCTCCCATACACCGATATCTTTTATATCCATTCCCGCTTTTTTGAGAAGTTTGGGGATCGCATACCTGGGCCCCACGCCCATTTCATCCGGACGACATCCAACGGTGGTGTAATATTTCAATTTGGCTAACGGCTTTAAGCCCAATTCTTTGACTTTGGCTTCGCTCATAATAATTGTAACGGCCGCACCATCTGTCATTTGACTTGAATTCCCCGCAGTGACCGTGCCTCCGGCCGTAAACACCGGATTCAGTTTGGCAAGGCCCTCCGCGGTTGTCGTATCCCGAATGCCATCATCTGCCGCTTGAATAAAGGTCTCTTTTTTATAAATCCCATCCGGTTGCAGGACAAACCGGGTTGCGGGCGTTGGCGTCAACTCTTTATACAAATTGTTATCACGCGCAAACGCCGCTTTTTTATGCGACAGATAAGCAAATTCATCCTGATCTTCACGGGCAATCTTATATCGTTTGGCGACATTGTCGGCAGTGATACCCATTGACATGTAATAATTGGCGCTATCTTCCGAATACTCCGGATGCGGACGGGGTAAATAACCGCCGATAGGAACATACGTCATGGCTTCGACGCCGCCGCCAATGACGATATCAGACCATCCGGACATCACACGCAAAGACGCCAAGGCAATCGCTTCAAGACCCGAAGCGCAAAAACGATTAATGGTGGCGCCAGATGTCCCTGTGGGAAACCCGGCTATTTGGGATACGATTCGACCGATATTCAGCCCCTGTTCGGCTTCGGGAAATGAACACCCGATCATCAAATCTTCAACATCTTTTTTTTCTAAACCGGGCGTGGCCGACATCGCCGCATCCAGGATAAAAGTGATCAGATCCTCCGGACGGGTGTCTTTAAAAGCGCCTTTGCGCTGTTTGCACCCCGGTGTTCGCTTGGCTGTTACAATATATGCATCTCTCATACCTAATTCCTCCTTTGATGGTAAAACGATTTTCAAAATCATTTACACCTTGCTTGGCTTAATTACGAAGCGGTTTGCCGGTTTTAAGCGTATGTTCAACCCGCGCCTGGGTTTTTTCCTGTTTCCAAAGATCAATGAATGTCATACGTTCCAGTTTAAGAATGACTTCCTCATCAATACGGCTATTGGCCGCGACTTCCCCACCGCTAACGACATACGCAATCCGGCGAGCTAAATAGGCATCATATTCACTGACAAAACCGGCATTGAGCAAATTGGCAATTTCCGCATTGAGCATCCCCCGGGCGGATTCGCCGAATACCTTAATCGGTTTTCTTAAAGGCGGTGCATACCCTTCATCTACCATTTTAAGCACCTCTTTTTTGGCTTCGCCAATCAGTTGGTCCCGATTGAAAACAATGCGATCTTGCGGCCCTAAGAATCCATTTGCACGCGCGTCAGCCGCTGAAGTAGACACCTTGGCCATGGCAATATTCATAAATGCAGGGATAAAAAATTTAGCCAGGTCCAGACCGGTTACGGCCAGAGGAACGGTACTCGTCATTTTTTTCCATAAATTCAGACAACCGCCGCCGGCAGGCAACAAACCGACGCCGACTTCCACCAGACCCATATACAGGTCGCCCAATGCAACAATCCGGTCTACCGCTAAACAAAGTTCACATGCTCCTCCAAGTGCGAGACCGAAAGGAGCGGCCACCACCGGAAAAGATGCATATTTAGCTTTTTGCATACCCGCCTGTCCGCCGGCAACAAACGCATCCATTTTTTCAAATTGGCCTTTTAATGCCAACTCAGCCATAAACTTCAAGTTGGCGCCAGCCGAAAAAGCACCGGGAACGCCGCCAGCCTGATTCCCGATCACAAGACCGGCCCCATTGGCGTCGGTATAATCAATGGCATCACTCATAAAATCAAGAATTTCTTCATTGAGGATATTCATTTTGGTGTGGAATTCACAACAGAAAACATCATCACCCAGATCAATCAGCGACGCTGAATCGCAACGCTTAATCTCTTTGCCGGCACCTTTGAGTCCTGCCAGAGATATGCTATCAGGGCTGACCGCCACTTTTTGATAACTTCCAGATGCAAAGTCATAATACAACGTCAGACCGTTTTCGAATTTATAGAAAGAGGCGTTGCCTGAGGCTAACATGGCCTTGATTTTAGCTGGAATTGCAAACCCCTCTTTTTCCATGCGTTCCACAGATTTTTGAACGCCGATAGCATCCCAGGTTTCAAACGGTCCGCTTGTAAAATTGTAACCCCATTTCATCGCATTATCGATTTCAACGACCGAGTCGGCAATTTCGGGAATACGGTTGGCGGCATAAATCAAACCGTTTGCAATCACTTTCCATGCAAACAGGGCGCCGCGATCTTCGCCATATAAAATGGCGCTGATTTTTTCTGATAACGCTGATAATTTTTTACCCTTTTCAATACAGGGGAATGTCGGTCTCTCAAGGTCTTCATATTCCAGCGAAATATGATTAATCACCTTACGCAGCACTTTCCACTCCGGCGTTAAATCCTTTTTATAAAAACCGCTCTTGGTTTTGTTGCCCAATAATTTTTTAGAAATCATTTTTTCAACAAATTCAGGCAGGACAAACGTGTCGCGGGCCTCATCGTTTTCCACCAGATCGTATGTGTTGCAGGCGACATGGCTCATTGTATCCAGTCCCACCAAATCACATGTCTTGAACATCGCTGTTTTGGGGCGTCCCAAAGGCTCACCGAATAGTGCGTCAACTTCCGGGATACTGAAATTTTCGCTGATCATTATCTGCATCGTTTGGACAATACCTTGCACACCGATACGGTTGCCGATAAAATTGGGCGTATCTTTGGCCAGGACAATTCCTTTACCCAATACTTTTTCACCATAATTAGATATAAATTCAAGCACTTCGGGAAGCGTCTCCACTCCTGGGATAATCTCCAACAGGCGCATATAACGTACCGGATTAAAAAAATGGGTTCCTAAGAAATGTTGTTTAAATTCAGTGCTTAACCCTTCCGACATGGCCTTTAGAGGAATTCCGGAGGTATTGGAAGATACGATAGCATCCGCATGCCGCACTGTTTCGATCCTTTGGAAAAGCGACCGCTTAATTTCCAGGTTTTCCACGACAACTTCAATAATCCAATCATACGCCGCAATTTTATCGAAATCATCTTCCAAATTACCGATAGAAATGCGCGCCGCATCGTGTTTGTGCATCAGTAATGAGGGCTTTGACATCAATACGGCGTCAAGTCCGTTTTTGACAATACGATTACGGGCTGCCGGATTATCTTTCTCTTCCGGTTTCAGATCTGAAGGAACAATATCCAATAACAGCGTTTGCACACCGACGCCGGCAAGCAGCGCCGCGATGCCGCCTCCCATAATGCCGGAACCGATAACCGCTGCTGTCCGTATTTTTCTTTTCATCAGGGCCTCCTTGTCTTTAAAATAATTGTTTACCAATGAATGACTATTCAGTTCTATATCAGATCACTATTGTTCCTGTCAAGCGAAATAAACCGAACCCGAATTCGTTATAACTCATTAATAATATAATTATATTATAAGAATTTTCATTTCATCAATAGATGGTCAGAAACTTTTTGTATGCTTAAAGACATAATTTGAAAATGAATATCAACTCATTTCCTTTTTTCAGGAAAAAAATCACTTGAAAGCCGCAAGTCGGGTTGGAAATGAATGGTGAAGCAGAACCAAAGGTTTAGCATAGGAAAGCGTAAAATGCTAAACCTTTGGTTCTGCACTCCTTTTATTTGTTAACGGATGTTTTTAGCTAAATTACTGCTAAATGTATATTAACACATTGGTATA
>JAOZRC010000997.1 GCA_029940345.1 Desulfobacterales bacterium | reverse complement strand
ATCTTGAAGGTCTGCATCCATAATTGCCACAACCTCACCTTCGGATATTTTCATGCCTGCTGTAATCGCGTTTTGATGGCCGAAGTTTCTTGAGAGAATAATTAGCCGACCGGGAAAACCGGCCTGAATCTGCGAATAAATTTTGTGGGGCGTATCATCCGTGCTACCATCGTCAACCAGAGTAATCATGACCGACTTGATCATATTTTTTTTTAATTCTTCTTCAGAAAATACGGTCTTCAATCTCTGGCAGAGATGATCTATAACAGCCGATTCGTTGTAAACCGGAATGATGACTTCAAGCTTGGGCTCCAAAGGTCTCGAAAACATAACAAATCCGATGGTGAATGAATTACAAATTACTGACAATGAATGTATTTAAATTGAAGCGTAAAGTTAATAAAGATTTTTTTACATTTGTAATCTATATAGGTAGTATCTTTGTCGGGTCGTCTTAACTAATTTCAAATATTTTTTTTGGAAACTCTGAAAACGTTTTTTTTCTTTTTCAGAAAACACACTAATTTTTCCAGTCACATAATTATTATCATAGAGGATATGCGTAAATCCTTTGGTACTTAAAGTGTTGTGTACCTGAACCGGTATTTCTGCATCAAACAAAATTTTTTGAATGGTATAAGATTCGAACATTGAATCCGAATAATAAGGACGATCACAAAGATAACCCAGATTTTTCATATAGATAAAAAATATTTTTGAATCCTGCGGCAACATACGATTAACATAGCGAAACATTGTATTGGATGGAATCATGCGGCTTAAAAAGGCATCACGGCTCTCCGCACCAGTAACTACGTTAAGCGGTTTGATTTTATTAAAACCTTTAATGACATGATATCCGTTAAACGTCAAACTGAACGAGACCGATAGTATCAGTAATGTGAAAATGACAGCCTTTTTCTGATAATAATTTAACAGATAGCTGACCATAATTGCCAAAAAAGGAAAAATGGGAATTAAATAGCGAATTTGTTGGACTGCGGAAGCCCAGAATATTGACGTGAAAATACAATAAACGGCAATAATTTTTATGGATCGGGAAACTTTCCGCAAACCAATTACAAAAGGCAGGGTTAAAATAAAGATAGGCCCCAGAATGCCGTCAAAACGAGTACTGTTCATTTCCGCATGGAAACTTAAGTTCCAGGGTAATAGCAAATAATCCTTTAAGGCGCGCCCCATTCCCAGACTATGGTGAAAGTAGTCGAAATAGCGCGCCTGTTCACTCGACCACCCTTTACCGCCGAACACATTGAAAAAAAACGGATAAAGGGGATTACCGGTCATGATTTGATTTTTTATGTAAAACGGACAGCCAATCAAAATCACGAAGGTCAGGTAAATCAAAAGAAGACGGAAAACTTCCCGAGTGGTCATACTATGATGTCGCCCGCCCCATAAAACACCCAAACAGCCGATTAACGGCATCAACAATCCCGCGTATTTTGTAGCGATGGCCAATCCGGTGAGGATGCCGCAAACGCCCAGCCAGGCTGTTTGTTCACGGTGCAACCAATTCAAATAGGCCCAAACAGCTAAAAAAGAATAAAAGGCCA
>JAOZRC010000016.1 GCA_029940345.1 Desulfobacterales bacterium | reverse complement strand
GGCCGACCTCGACCAGTTTGGGTGAGAGAATTCACATGGAGCAGTCATTGGTGGGGAAGGTCTTGTCGAGCTGGGCCATGTGGCCGCCAATGCTCGGCGCTTTCTCAACCAGGTAAACCTTAAAACCGGCCGTGGCCAGATCAAGAGAGGCTTGAATACCGCTGATCCCTCCGCCAACAACCATTACGTCTCCGAAATTTCCTTCAACTGGTGCATTTTCCACTTCTTTGTCCTTTATCTCAAATAAATTTCAATGTTCAAATAAATTCCAAATTTCGAAAGTTCCTAAGTTACACGGCAACCGCCAGGTTATGCCCTTTTCAGCACGGACTTTCTTCGTTTGCGCTCTTCTTTCCATTCAGAAAATTTTTTTAAAGCTTCTTTATTTATTTCGTTGATGGATTTATTTTTCCTTGCTCCGTGAAGACGATGTCTTATTTTATGAAGTTCCCATAAAGCAAAATCTTCGTTTTTTTTATAACTATTTTTTTATATATTTCCATATTCGGCATCTCTCAATAATTGCAACGAACCAATTTCAATTGCTTTTGAATAAGATACAAAAAAGCGTTGAACGGCAAACAAAAGATGCCGAACTGTTTTTTCACGATGCATCCAACGTTCTGATAACAATCTCTTCAACCCTGTTCAGAGCTTCAGTAAAATCAATTTCTTCATGTTCCTCTACGGCATCCGGTAAATGAACGTGATGCGGAAAAGTCTTTAGATTTTAGTGATGAGGTGCATTATCCCATCTGAGTATGAGATTGTTTCCGCTATTCATGTAGTGAAAGCGGTATCTCCGAACATCACCGAGGAATACCTCTTTAAAAAAAAATAGAACCGTCTTTGAATATAAGACTGCCTCCGATAATACCGATATCGCTCTCTTCGTCATACTCCGATTCGATACTTGTGCGGTCTATCAGCCATTCCGATTCCGTTATCCTTACTTTGACATATTCAAAATTCATTCCAATCATAAGGATAACGATTCTATTATTTGACTCTTCTCAACTGATTTATTCCATGCTTTCCATACAAAAAGCCAGTCGAACCAGTCGGCATCGTCACCAAGTTTGCCAAATTCGAAATCTCTGATAAATGTATCACTTTTCATATTGTATTTTTGTTCAAATTTTATGAGTCTTTGAAAGTATTTTTCAGTTTTTATGTCATTGAGCTTTCTTTGAAGGTTTAAACCCGCCCTCAGTATCAAAAAAGCATCATCTTTTATTTTTAGTTGCTGCATGATTCCCTGAAATTTTAGATTTGCCCTTTTTGATTTATTTGTTTTATTATTTCACTGTAGCGTTTCATTAACAATTTCCGTAATATCCTTAATCTCCAAGACGTCATCATACTCCAGATTAAGCCGGCTCTCCTCAAAATTGGTGATACAGTACGGACAGGAAGTAACCAGTACTTGGGCCCCAACTTCATTCGCCTGCTCTAACCTGAGATCGGAGAATCTCTCTTCCTTGGGTGTGTCCATCCAAATCCGGCCGCCGCCGCCGCCGCAACAGAGACTGTTTTTGCGGCAATCAGCCATTTCAATCAATTCCAAACCCGGTATCTTGTTTAAAACGTCTCGGGGTTCATCATATATGTCATTATGCCGACCCAGGTAACAGGGATCATGATAGGTTATCTTCTTTGCAAATTCACCTGTGATTTCAAGTCTTCCCTCATTGATAAGCTCTGATATATACTGGGAAATATAAACGACATCAAAGTTCACCATGAATTCGGGGTATTCGTTTTTAAAAGTGTGAAAGCAATGAGGGGAAGAAACAATGATTTTCTTCACCCCATTATCAATAAAAGTTTTGATGTTTTCCCTGGCCAGGCGTTTGAATACTTCCTCGCTGCCCGTCTTGCGGATGCTTTCTCCACAGCAGTTTTCCTGGTTGCCTAATATCCCAAAATTCACCCCCGCTTTTTTGAGAATATTGGCTGTGGCAGTCGCCACCTTTTTCATTCTTGGGTCATAGCTTAAGTAGCAGCCGACGAAATACAAAGCTTCCATTCCCTCGGTGTATGTTTTCACAGACAAATCATTTGCCCAATTCGCCCGTTTTTTGCGGTCTCCCTGCAAGGGGTTGCCTTCAGAAATAAGGCTTGCTCTTGCGGTGCGGGCAGAACGGACCGAAGTAGGAAATATCTCATACTCCGTTGCCACCCTGCGCAAGGATACGCTGACGTCAATCTGTTTTACGCCCCTGGGGCATTGTGCAGGGCAGGCTCCGCAGGTGGTGCAACGCCAAATATCTTCACCTTCTATCTCAGTTAAACCAAAGGCAGCTTCCCGGATTATCTTGCGCATACTAAAGGGTCGAACCCTGTTCCATGGACAAACCGCATCGCACAATCCGCACTGAAAGCATAGCTTAAAGACTTCTCCACCGGCCTCTTTTATCTCATCAATCACTTCTATGAAGGGGGCTACTGTCTCCACTGTCTTTATCAATCCTCTTTTATCACCTTAAACAACTGTAGACATTCAAATAATAAACTTTATTGCGTCATTCGATGTTGAACGTTCGATGTTCGATGTTCGATGTTCGATGTTCGATGTTCGATGTTCATTTTTCAATTTTATATGTCAGTCTTTCTCCGACATTCGGGCAACAATATCCCTTAATTTCTCTATGCCATATTTGTCAGCCAATGATTCCAACCCGATCTCCAATTCTTCCGGGCTCACCTCCTCTTCATCGACATCCTCTTCCCTTTCTTCGACAGTCAGGGCATCAACCATGCACCACTTCACACATAAAGGCTCGTCTTCGCCTTCACACATATCGCATTTCAGAGGGAGGCCTGAATCGGGTTCCTTGAACGCATCTCTGGATGGGCAGGAAGCCCTGCAAAAGAGACACTCGTCGTATTCTTTCCCGTCAATCGTGTATTTGTCCCTGCCGGCACATTCGGCGACCGTATACTCACCCGCGTATACGGGAACATACAGGTCTCTATACGGGTCACGTATCACGCGAATACGGGATCTGGCCGGATTATTGCTGCTGTATTTCGGCGAAGCGTGGAAGGAGGAGCAGATCACCTCGCATGCCCGACAACCATTGCATTTATCAACATCAATTTTGATTGTTTTAATTATTTTCTTTTTCTTATCTTCACTCAAGGTTCACGCCCTCCGCTCTAATTTTGCTCTTTTTCCGCCAAAACCTCTTTGGAAGTGGCATCTTCACTATCCGTCAAGATTCCCCTCTGCATAAAGTCTTCAGCCACGTAATCCAAACCTAATTCATGTAAGGACTCTTTTGTCGGGATCCCCTCATTATTCCACCCCTTAAATTTGTAATACGTATCCAGGAGTTCCTTTTCAAGTTCGGGAACTCTTTTTTTCCAATGGTCCTCCGGGGGCTTTTCATCTTTTCTGCGCAAGCCTCTTCTGATATTGATCGCTCTGACCAAAGTTCGGTACCGCTTGGCTGCTTGCGACAGTTTGGCTTCATCCATAGCGATGCCGGCGCCTGCTGAGATAAATTTCGGGAAATTGTGTATATGATAGGGTGGCTTCAGGTGAAATGATGACACACCGGCGCACATTCCGAGAGCATCATCAATGTAGTGCATTCTCTCTTGCCAGTCGACAATTTCACAAGTCATTTCAACTGTTGGATAATAGGGCATCGAGTTTTCCCCGCGAAATTCCCAGTCCAGAAAATATTGTTTGAACTTTTCATCAGGAACCTGGAACCAATCCTTTACAAACTTCTCTCTATGCTCTCTCTTGGGGAAAGGCATCTGGGGAAACTGGCCTTCAATTTGGGTAATGTTGATCTTCTCCCCGGTGCAATACATAAGAAAATAGATGGGATTGAGCATTCCAAGTTTCAGAGGCAATTGCTCATGTTTTTTGATGTTATTATGCGCATATTTTTCCGCGCCGTTGCCAATCTCTTTGGCCGCCCAATGCGTGCCATTGGCCAAAACATCTCCGATCCCTTCGCGCCGGACAATTCTGTCAAGCAACCAGTAAAATTTCCCATCGTTATCGGATGGCATTCCCGGGAAGTCATCGTCGGTCAAAATACCGTTTTCGTAAAGTTCAAGGGCGAAGGCCATCACTTGCGGGGCCGAGTATCCGTCCACACCATACTCCGTGGCGCGTTGAGCGATGGTCAAACCAAAATCCAGGTTTGAAAATGCCGCCATTGTCCACGTCAGTTTCGTGAAGCATTTCATCATGTATGTCGGTAGCCCCGGCACGGTAATGGTTGCTCCGCATTTCAGCGGACAATTATAGCAACTGATTAACCGTGTCCGTGCTTTATTCATGGTCTCCAGCCACTCCGTTGCGACATCCTCGGTCCAAAAATCTTTTCGCCGAGTGCGGGAATTTCCCCATGAAAAATTTTCGGTGTGCCACTTCTCATCATGAATTGCCATCTCTTGGGGTGATCCAAGTACAGATAGAATGGGGATTACTCCCGGAATCGGGTTTTCTTCCCGGAATTTGATATATTCCAGCACTTCGGTGCAAAGCTCCATGTATTCAGCCGGTTGGGCAACATTGATATCCTTTGTCCCCCGCACAGCGATGGCCTTTAATCCTTTGTCTCCCATAACAGCCCCTATTCCGCCCCGGCTGGCACTGGACCTGCCCTGCTCCACGGAAGCGTAATAGACCCTGTTTTCACCGGCCATACCAATAGCGGCCACCTGGGCTTTCGGCTCATTCAACTCCTTTTTAATAAGTTCAGCCGTTTCAATAGCGCCTTTACCCTTCAAATGAGAGGCATCCCGTATTTCCACTTTGTCATTATTTATCCACAAATAAACCAGATCAGGGGACTGGCCGCGAAAGATCACTTTGTCATAACCGGCGTACTTCAATTCCGGCGCCCAAAAGCCCCCCATCATTGAAAATGCCATCAATTTGGTCTGAGGAGAAATGGTGGTGGCAATAGTGCGATTACAACCGGTGGCAGGCGTGCCACATAAAAGACCGGCGCCGAATATTAACAGATTATCAGGCGAAAAGGCTTCAACTTCAGGAGGAACCCTATCCCATAATATCTTGGCATTCGTACCTAACCCTCCCAGATAAAGCTCCGTGTCTTTGGGGTCAGTTGCGACCCTATCAATGCTTCCCCGGGTCAGATCAATTTCTAAATTAAACCCTGTTTCTGCGTACCTCATTTTATTCCCCTTCTATATTACCTGAATCCGTAGCATTCGTTTTGATTAATCATGGGTTGCAGGTACTTAACTCAAAACGGCTTTCACCCTTATCCTGCTCAATATGGTTACGATATAGCTACATTGTAACTTCATGTCAAGAAAAAAATAATTTTCATTAAAAGCTTTGTATATATGATTTTATTTTCCTCATATTTCTGAAAACCAATAATTTCAACCTATTAGTTGCGAAGTGTCGTTGTAAAGGGCAGCCTTCAAAATAGCATCAAAGCCGTTTACATTTTTTCTATATCAGGCTGATTCCAGTTCAGATTTTAAAACTTCAAAGGTAAAATCCATGTCGATATTCCAGGGGCTGTTGTACTTTTTTTCGCCATCTGCCGGATTTTACCTTTGAGGGTTTTCACACCATAGACAATGGAAAAATGAAAAAAACAATTTGTAAAAACAAAAATATTCATATACTGTTTCTATTCGTTTCATTAATTCAATGCCAATTTTCCTAAAACCGTATCCGGAGGGCAATTTTGCCAAAAATTTTTAATCGTTGTAAGCGACACAAAACGGATTTGAAAACTGCCCGAAATCCAGGCATGAAACAGATACATCTTCAGGAAAAACAACAGTTTCTCCGATTGTTTGAACAGGAAGCGATTGATCATATCGAAGAGCGCTTCCAGATTCTGGAAACTTTTTTACAAACGGAACGTCATTTAACCATTGATGAACTGTTTCGGCTTCTCAAAACAAATGGAGCCGATTTAACGCTCGATTTTGTTCAAGAAACATTGGCAATGATGCAACGTTTCGGATTCGCCCAGCAGAACCGTTTTGATAACGGCGAAATCCGTTATGAACACCGGCATCTGGGCCAACATCATGACCACATTATATGCACCAAATGTCACAGTGTGATCGAATTTGAAGATACCCATTTAGAGGAACTTCAAACCCGAATTGCGGTTGAGCATGGTTTTCACATGCTTCAACATAAAATGGAAATATATGGCTTATGTGAACAATGCCATACCGCCCGCTTACAAATTATGCCCCTGGTGATGGCCAAACAAGGGGAGCGTCTTTCGATCCATTCGTTGATCGCCGGGCGTAAAGCGCGTATGCGTTTAATGTCAATGGGACTGCGCGAGGGCGACAGCGTGGAGATTGTTGCCAACAATGACGGCCAATTGGTTGTCGCGCTGGATAGCAAACGCTATGTGTTGGGCAAAGGTTTGGCGCAAAAAATTATGGTTCAATCAAGATAACCACAGTGCCAGTTTTATAGACGTTCAGATAATTAATGTCACAAGGCCAGAGGGAGCAAGAGTTAAAATCAGACATATACCATAGTATATCTTCGACCGATAACGCAGTGACATTGATTGTCTGAACATCTATAAAAGGATAACTTTATATGATGCACCAAAATGAGACATTGCGATTGCGTTCAATTGATATCATCTCCCTTTTGTCGCCGCGGACGACCTGGCGACTTCTGCGGAGTTTCATCCACGCACCGTTCGATGACGAATTTCACGGATCGCCCATCGCCGTTTGCTGGTTCACAAATTTTTCCTGCAATGCAAAATGCCCGTTTTGCTGCAAGGCGGCGGAAATTCGCGCAGGCGCGGAGAGCTTCCCGCCGCTGTCCCCGGAACGGTCGAAAAAATTACTGGAAAAGATTCGTGCGTCGGTGGATATGTTGTATTTATCCGGCGGAGAACCGACAATTCACCCGCACATTATTGATATTCTGAAATATTCACGGGAATTAAAATTCAAATCCGTGGGCATGAGTTCCAATCTCATTGTCATGGATACAAAGATGGAGATTTTGGAATACATCGATGCTCTCAGCGTATCTCTCCATTCCTCAGATGTCGCCCTTCACGCGAAAAATATCGCTGCTCCCATCACGGTCGCGAACCGCGTGTTCCGCAACTTGGAGACAATTTACGACTATTCACGGAATCACGATTTGAAAGTGGTTATCAACTGTGTGATCAATCTCCGGAATCTTGACACCGTCCGGGACATGATCGAATTCACGCGTCAACGAGGATTCCTGCTGGAGTTGGTTCCGGCCAACGAGCACGGCCATATTCCAAAGGACCTGTATAAAAATCCGCAATATATCGCATTGTTGGACGATCTGCTTAATGGCCGGAAAACAGATGTTATACCGCATCTGGCCGGATCGACGCATTACTATGAGACGATCAGGAACTTCACACCGTTCCGCTGTTTCCCATACGGGGTGCCGAATGTGATGCCGGATGGTCGCCTATGCACTCCCTGCGACGTCTCCGAACAGTATGCTATCAATGTTTTAGACCACAAAAATATCAAGGCTGCGGTGAAAGCATCGTATCCTTTTCTGGGGGACTATCCCTGCCATAAAGGGAAATGCTTCAAGGCCGGCATCGTAGAACGCAGCCGCCTGTTCGGTTTGTTGGTGCGAAAAAATGCGGGAGCAAATGTCAGGTAGCCAAGTCGGGTGCCTTCCATATCAATAAAAATACGATTTCAATATGTTATTGAATAACTTTACAAAGCGGAAGGAATAAACAATGAAAGACATTGATGCAATCCGACAATTACTGCGGAAAATTTATGGTAACGCCAAAGCCGACGAGGCGTTTAATAAAATTTGGCCGCTAATCAAAGCATTTCCCCTCCGAAAGCCTGCTGCGGACGCTTTTTTTTTCGAAAAAGATGTTGTGCTGATCACTTATGGCGATACGTTAATTCAAAAAAAGGCCAAACCGCTGGCGACCTTGTATGAATTCGCCAGCGCTCATCTCAAAGATGCGGTCTCGACAATCCATTTTTTACCCTTCTTCCCGTTTTCATCAGATGACGGCTTTTCCATAACAGATTTTTTTCAAATTAACCCTGAAATGGGAGATTGGACCGATGTAAACCGGTTCGATAATGATTTTGACCTGATGTTTGATTTTGTAATCAATCATTATTCGGCCCAAAGTGATTGGTTCCGCTATTACCTGGAAGATAAACCAGGGTATCATGATTTTGCCATTGAAGCCGATCCTGAAACAGATCTGTCCATGGTTACACGTCCTCGCAGCCTGCCGCTGCTTACGGCGTTTAAGAAAAAAAATGATCGGGAAGTGCATTTATGGACAACCTTTAGCGCCGATCAGATTGATTTTAATTACAACAGTTTGAATGTTTTGACAAAAATGATTGAAGCGCTGCTGTTTTATGTACGACAGGGGGCCAAAGTTCTCAGATTGGATGCCATTGCTTACTTATGGAAAGAGATCGGCACGGATTGTATTCACAGGCCTGAAACCCATGCGATGGTGCACCTTTTCCGTAAAATTCTCGATGTTGTCACGCCTGATGTGATTATCATCACCGAAACCAATGTGCCCCATGATGAGAATATCAGCTATTTCGGGGACGGACGCAACGAAGCTCAAATGGTGTACAATTTCACACTGCCGCCGTTGCTTTTTTATTCGTTTATAAAGGAAGATGCTTCGGTTTTGTCGCAATGGGCCAAAGGGCTGCAACTGGAATCGGCTGACACGACCTTTTTTAATTTCACCGCCTCTCATGACGGTATCGGCGTGCGCCCGCTGGAGGGCATCCTGCCACAGCAGGAGATCGCCAAGCTGGCTGACACCGTCAAAGCCAATGGCGGCCATGTGTCGTATAAGCAAAATCCGGACGGCTCGGAAAGCCCTTATGAACTGAACATCACTTATATTGATGCCATTCTGGCAGATGAAGCATCGTCGAATGCTGCCAAGTTTCTGGCCTCTCAAGCGATACAATATGCGCTTCCGGGCGTGCCGGCCACCTATATCCACAGCTTGCTCGGATCACGCAATTGGCATGGCGGCGTGCAAAAGACCGGGCGGGCGCGAACGATTAACCGGGAAAAACTTCAGCTTGATATACTTTTGGCTGAATTAAATGATCCGCAATCCTTTCGAGCACGAATTTTTTATCCTTATCTTGAACTGATTAAAATTCGCACTCGCCAACCGGCGTTCCACCCCAACGCCGCTTTTGAAATTCTAAATCTTGCAGCGCCGCTATTTGCGATTAGAAGATATACGCAAAACCAGACAATCTATGCAATTACCAATGTAGCATCGCAACCGGTGACAGCCGATTTATCATCTTGGGGAGTCCCCGGTCAGATGACAGATATTATCAGTAAAAAATCAATTTGCACGTATCCGTTAAAATTGGCGCCTTACCAGTTTGTGTGGCTTGAAAAATCAACCTGAAATACGATTGAAGGAGGAACATGAAATATAACCTTAGATCAAAATTTTTAATCCCGACTGTGGTGCTGGTTGTGATAAGCATTACATTTGCATCGACTGTCAGCTATTTCATTACTAAAAAACGGATGATGGAAACGATCAAGGGACAGATTGTACACACAGTCAATGCATCCGAGGCCCATTTAGATTCCTGGATTGAAAGAACCCAATCAGATATTGCCGGTTGGGCGACTCAAAAAGTGTACAAGATTTCACTGACAGACAACTATGTCGGTGTATCTGCGCGTACTTCGGCCAATATCCAACTGAATATACAAAAAAACAATTACAAATTTTATGAAAATATTAATATAATCAATAAAAACGGTGATATTATCGCTTCAGCCGTTGCCGAATCAATCGGGAAAAAAAATTTTGCGGATCGACGCTTTTTTAAGGAAGCCATGGCCGGAAATGTTTACATATCGCATGTCACGACGTATCAGAGAACCGGCAAACCAGCTTTTATTATCGCATGCCCGATTAAATATAACAATATGGTCATTGGCGTTTTCGGCAGCGTAGTTGAGATAGATTTTTTTAACGACAAATTCATTGACAGCGTTAAAATCGGTGAAAAAGGTTACGCCTATCTATATAACCAAAAAGGTCTTATCATAAAGGGCTCGGCAGAGCCTGCTATCATGAAAAATGATGTCGCCCATCTTGAATCAGAACGCCAAAAGATGATGACCGCCAGGGAGGGGCTCATCACTTACTCATCTGAGGGGGTTAAAAAAATCGTTGCTTTTCGGCATTCTCAATTGGTGCCTTGGGCGATTGCTGTTGAAGCAGATATGGATGAAATAATGGCTCCCCTGACTGAGATTGCTTACACCAGTTTTATTGCCGGTTTTATCGCCATTGTTTTCCTTACGTTCAGCATGCTATATATGACTGACAAAATGCTAATCAGGCCGATTTTAAAAATAGTGTATCGTTTAAAAAACATGGCCGAAGACGAAGGTGACTTGACCACCCTGCTGGAAATCAGAAGCAATGATGAAATCGGAGAACTCGGCCATCAGTTTAATATTTTCATCGCCAAACTTAATAAAATCATCATAGAAATTGCCGCTAACACGGAGATCGTTAAAACCTCGGCCGCGGATCTTACGGATTTGTCGAATGCGATGGTTTCGTCTTCAAATCAGACGGCAGTTCAGACCGGCAATTTGACTGAAGGACTTGCGGAAACGAATGCCAATGTCAACAACATGGCTTCATCAGCCGAAGAGATGAGTGTGAACGCTCAAAGCGTTTCATCTGTGACCGAGCAGATATCGCAGAATATTGATTCACTCGCCAAGGCTGTTGAAGAGATGAATAAATCTATGCGAGAAATTGGGAACAACTCCGAAGCTGCCTCCGAGATTGCTTCGGAAGCGATGACCATGGCTGCAAAATCAACTTCTGCAATGGGTTCGCTGGGAAAAACCGCAACTGAAATCGGTAAAGTGACCCTGATAATCAAACGCATCGCCGAACAGACCAATTTGCTGGCCTTGAACGCCACCATTGAAGCCGCTTCGGCGGGTGACGCCGGCAAAGGCTTTACCGTAGTGGCCAATGAGATCAAGGCGCTTGCCAATCAGAGCGCTCAGGCGGCTGAAGATATCAGGCAACGCATTGAAGGCGTTCAGTCCGAGTCATCACAGGCGCTTGATGTGATTCAGCAGGTTTCCGAAATCATCCGCAAAATTAATGATACGATAGCTGTCAATGCCGCTGCTGTTACCCAACAATCCGAAACGACGAATATGACAGCCTCCAATATGGCTCAACTTAATAAAGGTGTAAGCAGTATTGCCGCCTCGATTTCAGAGATGGCCGAAGGGGTCAAAGATATATCCAAGCATAGCGGCGAAACCGCCATGCGTGTGAACTCAGGAACTGAAAGCATTCATGAGCTTAATCGGGTCGCTACGGATGCGAATCAAGGCGTTCAACAGGTGAACAGCGCCGCCCAGGAACTGGCCCAAGTCGCCGATGTTCTGCGACAAAACGTAAACCGCTTTAAAGTGAACGACTCGGACAAATCCACCGATGATAATCAAGGATGAAACCTGGCCGGATGTTACGGTTTCTGGTTTGAAAAACACTAAAACCCATAACAAAAGGAGGAAGTAAACATGACTATCACAAACAACTATCAACGGATCGTATTCTTATTCCTGATAACGGTAATTTCAGGAGGGCTTTTAATTCATGGTGACGCGGTTAGCGCCGCCGAACCGATACGGGTCAAATTTAATTATCCCGGCCCTCAGTCACCCCCCAGTATGCATCCGTTGAGTCAGGCGATTGGCTTATTTGGGAAAAAACTGGAAGAAAATTCCCAGGGACGGTTTAAGGTGGAAATCTTTTGGAACGCTTCGTTATACAAAGACAACGCCGAACAATACGAAGCCCTGAAAGCTGACACCATTCAGATGTGCGAAGTCAGCGGCGGACGGCTTGGTAATGAAATACCGGAAACTTATTTGATGGAGCTGCCCTTCATTTTCGATAACATGAACCACGTTTATTCATTTTTACTGGGCAGTGGGAAAAAATTATTCGAACCGCTTTACCTTAAAAAGGGATATAAGCTAATGGGTTTTTGGCCCTACGGCTTTCAGAATTTTGTATGCCGTAAAGGGTTTTTGGCCAAACCGGATGATTTTACTGATGTTAAGTTAAGAATCAGGCCGTCTAAGATTGTAGAAGCTCAGATGAAAGCGCTGGGTGCCGAAGCCAAAGCAATTCCCTATATGGAGACCTATGACGCTTTGAAAAATAAGGTGGTGGACGGCGCTGAATGTCCGCTTTCGGTCATTCATGCGGTCAAATGGCACGAAACCGGGGATTATATCACCATATCGGAACACAGCCTCCTGTTTGCCGCCATGTTAGTGAATCCGAAATTTTATAACGGACTCCCTGCGGACCTGAGGAAGATTTTTGATGATACCTTTAGGGAAGTAACGGATTTTGAACTCAAAACCCAGGAAGAGCTCGAAAAGAAAATGGAAGGAATCATGCAAGCGGAAAGGCCTGCACTCAAATTTAAGCGTTTGACCGACGCAGAGCGTAATGTGCTTAAAAAGCGCTGTAAACCAGTTTGGAACCAATATGGCGAAATGATTCCTAAAGAGTTTTTCGATGCGGTTGTAAATGAGGCTTTATAAGTTGGGGATAGCGATTTAGACTACCCACATAAGGCGGGACAGACATAGGTTGGGTTGAGGAACGAAACCCAACGAATTCAGGCTGATGTCAGGTTTCGTTCCTCAACCCAACCTGTAAAAGGGCGGTTTTGGTAATTCATGGCCGCGGGTTGTCTTCACCGCACCAACCGGTTTTAAAAAACAAAGTTCAAGACTGGCTCACCCGCGGTCCCTGGCGTAAATGGGTCATCGCTTTCACCAGCGCACGATCCTATGATGGCGGTGCCGGAGCGACTTATGTGCTTCTCAGGCAGCGGCCTTATACGAAACGAATGCGTAAAAAATTCAACCTGTGCGGTTAGCGCCCAAAGCGTGAAATATTAAAGCCCAGGGCATCGGCCTGGGTCAGGATAGGTTGTGATATCAGCCCTGAAAGGGCACACTAGTGGCAGACACCCCTGCCTTCTTGACACTGGCCCGCCCTTTCAGGGCTAATCAGTCCCCAGGGCGATGCCCTGGGCTTTAATAGCATGCCCTTTCAGGGCTTTTTTTCAGCAATAATTCTTAACCGTACAGGTTGAAAAAATTTGGGCATCCTTCATAACCAACGCAAAGCAGAATTTGAATGACAAAAACAATTTGGATTATCGGCGTCGGCAAGTTCGGGTGGCGCGCCTACCGAAGATTAGCAGCGGCGTCTGAAGACACTCACTTTGTGTTGGCAGACCCGTTGCAGGAGAATCTTCAACGGGCTGAAGGGCCTAACTGCGACCTTATAAAAAGCGATGGCGTCATTTATTTGCAGCAAAACCTTCACTCGATGAATAAACCCGATTGGATCATCCCTGCGCTGCCGGTTCACCTGGCTGTTGAATGGTGTCAGGCCCGATTGGGCGCTCTGCGACTCCGCCGTTGTGAAATACCATCGGCGGCAGATGCTCTGCTTCCAAATCCGATGCGTGGACAAGATGGCAACATCTACACCAGTCACGCCAATTTTAAATGTCCCGGTGATTGCGAGGAACCCGATGATTTTTGCACCATCACCCGTAAACCACGCAAAAAAAGTATGTTTGCGTTGCTTGCCAAACTCAATATTCCACATTTTCGTTCGAAGGTTATTCGGAGCCACCAGTTAGGTCCGGGCATTGGCGGCTATCGTCCCGAACAACTTTTCAGGCTGTTGAACGATATACGCCAGTCCCGGACGCCGCTTTTGGTAAGCACGGCATGTCGCTGTCACGGCGTCATCACCGGTTTGGAACCGCTCGTAGACAACCTATGAACACCAAGCGTTAATCCACATGAAAGAACTTTATAAAGTTCTTTTGTCCTTATTCCATAGGCTTATAGATAGTTAGATACAAAGAGCAAGAGGGAGCGAACAAATGGCCATTATTGAACAATTTTTAGGTAAAACCGTTAACATACCGGAAGATCGACGTTACAATTTAAAAGAAAGCCTGTGGGTGAAATCCGCAACAGGCGGTATTGCTTTCGGATTCACCGAACCGGCACTGGTTTTATTTGGCGGGCTGAAAGATTTGGATTGGCTGGTTGAAGAAGGTCAGGCGGTTGATCAGGGCGAGGCGGTTCTTTTTGCACTGACGAGTAAAATTTTATATGTGAACACACCGGTTAGCGGAAAAATCGGTTTTAATGATAAACTTAAACAGAATCCTCCGATGATTCTTGAATATCCGTATGGCCAAGGGTGGTTATTTAAAATTACTGTGGATGGCGATGATGAATCCTTAATAAATACCTTTTCCGATGCGGATAGATATATAAAAAGTCTCGCCGGTTCGGAGGGTTGTAAAAATCCGCTTGGTTTAAAAGGCGGTGTATCCGGTATTTGCAAGGCTGTTTACTCTGGCATAACGGAGCAGAACCTCTAAAAACCTTTTGGCATCCTTCGCACTTACAGGTGTAACCGTTCACTCCCCTACGTGCAAACAAACGTGGGACAGCTTCCCGCGCTACACTCACATGTGGCTGCGATCATCTAGAGCGGAAAGCCGTTCCGCTCAGAGGGGGAAGTGAACGGTGACCTACAGGTAGCACTTGACTATTTATCATCAATTGTAAGAATATGTATAATTCCGTTCAAAAACAAAAAGGATTGCTTTCATCCAAAGCTTTTAAACGCTAGCAAAAACAAATGGCGCGGACTTTTATGATTCCGATAATCCGCTAGTCAGGATATTGTTGCCTAAAATGAATTATAAACTGGAAGATCGTGCGGAAATGATTCGTCAAGCTTACAAAGGTCTATTTGAACTGGCGTCTTCCGGATTATTTGACAAATATGTTGATTTTATTGATGTATATGCGAATATAAAGGAAACAGAACGTAAGCGCTTATGCAATGAACTCAATGAACTCAGGAAGACAGCCATGCTTGCTCAATAAATCAGAAATCAGGGGAAGCAACAGGGAATGCAACAGGGAATCCGGCAAGGTGAAACAAATCTGCTCTGCCATCAGATCGCTAAGAAGTATAGCCTGGCACCTGGAGAATTGAATCCCCTGGTAAAACAATTAAGCGCCAGGGCGCTGATGAAACTGAGCGAAATGATCGTAGAGCCTGTTTGAAAAGTTTTAAATCGGCTGATAAAGCGTGAGAGCGGTTCTGATTTCCGAAAATTTCATGGCAATAGGCCCGCTATTCCCTTAAAATTTACGAAAATCAGCCCTCGCTCTCACACTTTTTCGCTTCGATCACGACTTTCCAAACAGGCTCTTAGAGTGGGATTCCTATGAAAAGGTTGACACCTGGATTCGACAGTAGCTGGTAATCAAAATAAAGGAACAGTAAAATGCGATTCGAACCTGTCATCGGGCTTGAAATACATGCCCAGTTGAAAACGGAAACCAAAATTTTTTGCAGTTGCCCGACATCGTTTGGGGCACCCCCCAACACACACACCTGCCCGGTGTGCCTGGGAATGCCCGGCGTGTTGCCTGTTTTAAATAAGAAAGTGGTTGACTATGCGCTCCGTATGGCGCTTGCCACACATTGCGAAATTGGCCGGGAAAGTCGTTTCGCACGCAAAAATTATTTTTATCCGGATCTTCCCAAAGGCTACCAGATTTCACAATATGAACTGCCCTTGGCGGAACATGGATATGTTGATATTGAAGTGGATAATCAAATCAAACGAATTGGTCTGACGCGTATCCATTTGGAAGAAGACGCCGGCAAATTGATTCATGATCCGAACCTCCCGCAGAGTAAGGTTGATTTAAACCGCACCGGAACGCCTTTGATTGAAATTGTAAGTGAGCCGGATTTGAGATCACCGGCCGAAGCCGGTGCGTATCTGCGCCAGTTGAGATCCGTTGTGCGTTATCTTGGCATCTGCGACGGCAACCTGGAAGAGGGCAGTTTTCGATGTGATGCTAACATTTCAATTCGTCCCCAAGGCGCTGAAAAGCTGGGAACGCGCACAGAGCTAAAAAATCTGAATTCCTTTAAAAATGTTGAGAGATCATTGCGTTACGAAATCATACGGCAGAAAGAAATTTTGGCTGATGGCGGTCTGGTTATCCAGGAATCAAGATTGTGGAATGACGCGCGCAACCGCACCGCATCCATGCGAGGTAAAGAGGAGGCGCATGATTATCGGTATTTCCCGGACCCCGATCTTCTTCCATTGGTAATTGATGACCGTCAGATCGAAAAAATCGCTAACGCTTTACCAGAACTTCCAGATGAAAAAAAGGCGCGGTTTATCAAAGATTATAATCTCCCGGATTACGATGCGGCTTTTTTAACGGCGGAACGCGAACTGGCTGACTATTTTGAATCTTGCGTACAATATTTTGATAAGCCCAAATTAATTAGCAACTGGATAATGGGGGATTTGGCGGCGCTTTTGAATGCCCAGGGCAAGACCATCACCCAATCACCTGTTTCAGCTGACAACCTGGCCGCTTTGCTGCGCTTGATTGAAAATGGCGTTATCAGCGGCAAAATTGCCAAAACGGTGTTTGAACAGATCGCTTTGACCGGGGAAACACCTCAATCGGTTGTTGAAACCAAGGGTCTTACCCAAGTAACGGATGTATCTGCAATAGAAGATGTTGTTTTAAAGGTGATTGGCGACCATCCCAAAGAAGTCCGCACATATCAGGATGGCAAAAAGAAGTTACTGGTTTTTTTTGTCGGCCAGGTGATGAAAGCAACGCGCGGCAAAGCCAATCCTAAAATAGTTAATGAAATTTTATCAGAAAAGCTGGAAAGCAAACAATTGCCTGAAGTTTAGAGTTTACACTTAGAGGAGGGATATTTCTTTGAATACTTTATTAGATGTTAAAAAAGGACGTACTATTTCAATCGTACTGTTTTTCCTGATGTTTACCGCGGGTTTAAGCGATGTTTATGCCAATCCCCAACGCGTGGCCGTAGTGCCATTTCAAATTAATGCCGCCACGGATATGTCTTTTCTTCAAAACGGAATTACCGATATGCTGGAATCCCGTTTGGCTTGGGAGGAAAAGGTTGAATTGATTCCCCGCAAGCTCATTGAAGCCCAAACCCATCAAGGCCGTTTAAATGTTGAGCAGGCGCGTCAGATCGGTGCCGCTATGGGAGCTGATTATATTCTTTTCGGAAGTGTGACCATACTTGGCGAAAATGTCAGCCTGGATGCCAAAATGGCCGATGTCACCGGCACCAAGGCGACTCACTTTTTTTCACACCAAGGCAAGGGCATGGATGATGTGATTCCCAAAATCGACCAGTTTGCCGCCGAAATCAACGCCAAAATATTTGGCCGCGATGTTCGCCGAACGGAAACGGCCGCAACGCAGCCCTCACAGGCTAAACCAGAATATGATATCCACGCCCATCCGGAAAAATTGATCGAGGGCGGATTCGGCAGTTTGGATAAGAATACGCCCAATACCGGCTTTATTATGATGCAGGACGGACGCAAAACGGGGCCGCAGTTCTGGAAAAGCAGGGATATTCGTGATGTTATCACCGGTCTTGATCTGGGTGATGTTGATGGTGACGGCAAAATTGAAACGGTCATAGTCACGCATCAGCAGATTCATATTTACAAGTATGAGGAAGGGCGCTTTTACAATTCCGGAAGCATTGCCCGGGACAGACACAAACGCTATATTGGCGTAGACGTTGCGGATATCAATGGCAACGGGATTGATGAGATTTTTGTCACCGCGTTAAATTCCCATCGAAATGCGGTGTCATCCTTTGTTTTGGAATTCAAAAATCAGGCCTTTGAGAAATTGTCTGAAAATGACCGCTTCTATTACCGTGTGATCGAACTTCCAAACAGGGGCAAAATTTTATTAGGGAAGAAAAGCTCCGGTCAGCCCTTCAAAGGCAACGTGGTTGAAATAATTTGGGATGGTTCGGCCTATACGCCGGGAGACCGGATTGGTCGTTTGCGTAATAACAACATGATCGGTCTGGCGTATGGGGATGTGATGAATGATGGGAAAAACCGGATAGTGGCATACAGCCAGGCCGACCGTATCCAAATTCTGAAACAGACCGGGAAGGCGCGATGGACATCAGGTGATCCCTATGGCGGCAATATGCTTTATTTTGCAGGTGAAAAAAAGGGTGCCGGTGATATGGTCAATCCCCAATATTTGCCTATACGCATGCGCATCACGGATATCAATGACGATGGCAAATATGAGCTGGTCACCGCTCGCAACCATGATGTCGCCTTTAATTTGCTGAAAGATTTCCGACGCTTTAGTAAAACGCACATTGAGTCTTTGTCATGGGATGGAATCGGTTTGGCGGGCGTTTGGAAAACCCGCCGCATTTCAGGGCGCGTCAGTGATTTTGCGATTGGTGATTTTGATCATGACGGCGTGAAAGAACTCGTGGCATCCGTTGTGATCAAAGAGGGGGATATTGTTATGACTAAAGCCCGCAGCACGGTTATTGCCTACGACCTGATTCCGGCAAAACAACCGGATAAGGAATAATATGGCATGCGTAACCGTTTACCCTCATTCTGTATCCTATTCAAATTCAATGGTGATGTAACTATGGAGTGCGAAAGTTAAGTGGAGCGGAGGAACGGAGCGGCACGGTCTTTCGCAGATATAGCCCGCTGTTCCAAGTCTTCAGACACATGCGAAAAACATGATTTTCGCACTCCGGAACTGCATTTAGCCATGATATTTGAATAGGATACCTCATTCTCATGCTCTCACCGGCGAATTACCAGCCGTTTTTTCGGAGTGAATGCAAATCTGCTCTTTCTGAGTCAGCGTTTAGAAACTGGGGATCCGTATCAGGTTGTCAGGTTTTTTACATAGTTTAAAATCAGTAAAAAAAAAGAAATCCACGTAAATCTAAACCTTTCAGACAAAATCAGAACGACCTTGAAAGGGCGCGTGACGTCCCGTATTTTCCTAAATCAAGCAATTGTCATGGCGATACTTTTTTTATCGGCACCCATTGCCAGTAAAGATTTGATAAGGAGATCTACGGAAACAGTCGGATCCCCCTTTTCCATTTTAGCAATTCGTGATTGACTGGATTTTAACATTTTAGCCAGTTGGGCTTGTGTCAAATTGCTTTTTTTACGTCGTTTGGACATTGCCAGACTGAGTGCAATTTTTAGATCAATGTATTCCGAATCTTCCTTGCTAAGACCCAGGAAATCTTCTGCAGAACCGATCTTGTAGCCTTTGGATTCTAAAACTTTTATTTTCTTCTTATTCATTTTGTTTTCCTCATTTTTTAATATCTGCAGCATAGCGATTGATTCTTTTTTTGCAGGTGTCAATGATTGCTTTGGGAGTTCTGCTCGTCTTTTTCTGAAAAATCTCTAAGATTAAAACTGCATCATTATAAACTCGACAGTCATAAGTTTATATTGAGAAATTCTCACACTTATCCATGATCAATAAGAATAAGTGAGAATTTATGTTTGAAAGAAAGCCTTAATTGGCGAGGGCAGAGTGAACGCTATTACGATTAGCGTTTTTTCCGCCCAAATAGCGCTCCTTAATTTCGCGTATTATCGCTACTGGCGCAACAATGAATAAATTGCTTATCAGAAATCTGGCCATAACTGCCTTGACCGTTCTTTCAGAAGGGAGGCTGCGTGAACGCGTGCGCAAATAAAAATCGGTGCGCTCCCAAACCGCTTGAGGAAATTTTAAAGCGATCAGTTGCAAAAGGCCCAAGGCGATGGCAGCTAACATGACGAAACCTTCGTAAGCACCCCAGCAGCGCCTAACCGTTTGAAGGTCATCCGCGGCGGGCTTTTTGAGGTCCTTATTTTTTTTGGGTCTGCGTGAATGTTTTGGCATGCCTTTGGACCAAAAGCGATAATTGAAAGCACCTGGTACGTTTTTCAACATATCGAACATGATTTCAACACGCACGCGCATGCAATATAGCCGGATAGCTAACAAA
>JAOZRC010000996.1 GCA_029940345.1 Desulfobacterales bacterium | reverse complement strand
TTCAGATGAGGAAATGAAAAAGTTTTTAACCGATATTGCAACAACTCCTTTTTAAGTCGTTGATATTGTTTTTATCAGACTTTTAACTTAACCGTTTATACATTCCTTGATAAAGAATTGGAAAAGGTATTGCGGGCTGCTGAATTGAAATTAATAATCCCTAAGCAAAAGAATGAAACTGAAAATTATAACCATCATAGGCGCAAGACCGCAGTTTATTAAAGCATCTGCCGTATCAAGGATAATTCGCAGCAGAGCTGACATAAATGAAATCATTGTGCATACCGGCCAGCATTTTGACACAGAGATGTCAGCAATTTTTTTTCGTGAACTTGATATTCCTGAACCGGATTATAATCTCGGTGTCGGCAATCTTTCGCATGGTGCTATGACAGGTCGCCAGTTAGAAAAGATTGAAAAGGTGCTAATGGATGAAACGCCGAATATGGTTCTTGTTTACGGTGACACCAATTCGACCTTAGCCGGTGCGCTGGCTGCTGTAAAACTTCATATAAAAGTCGCCCATGTGGAAGCCGGATTGCGCTCTTTTAACCGCGAAATGCCTGAAGAGATCAATCGTATCTTAACAGACCATGCTTCCGACATTCTGTTCGCCCCCACCAAACAGGCGGCTATCAACTTAAAGAATGAAGGCGTGCCCGATACCGATATTTTCCTTACAGGTGATGTCATGTATGATGCCGCTCTTTATTACAGCCGAAAGGCTGAAGCCAAAAGCGATTTTTTGCAACAAAACAACCTGAAGGAAAAGGAATATATCCTTGCTACAGTGCATAGGGCTGAAAATACCGATAGTCCGGGACGCCTTAAAGAGATCATTCGGGTATTAATCGAAGTAAATCGCAGAATTATTCCGGTTGTTCTGCCGCTGCATCCCCGCACCAGACAATCCCTTGAAAAAGGAGGACTGCTTGATTGGGTTCGTAAAAACATGGTCATAACACCGCCGGTCGGTTTCATTAATATGGTAATGTTGGAAAAGAATGCTAAATTAATAATTACGGATTCAGGCGGCGTCCAGAAAGAGGCTTATTTCCACAAGGTTCCGTGTATTACACTGCGTCAAGAGACGGAATGGACTGAACTGGTTGAGTGCGGATGGAATCATCTTGAAGATTCTCTGAATCCAGATTCATTTGTACAGATCGTGGAAAATATTATAGCCGGTAAAGATGAAATACCGTATTGTGAAGGCCTTTATGGCAATGGGGATGCTGCTAAAAAAATTGTAGATCATCTTGGTGATAAGGTGAATTCCTGATTCAAAGCTTATGAAAATAAGGAATCCTATTGAGAATCATTACTCAAAAGAGAATCAAACAAGCCATCGAAAAGCATCCACAATGGCAATTTGGACTCCAATTGTGGCTTGAAGTATTCAAACAAAGGGATATTAACTTTGAATCCTACCAACAAATCAAACAAATTTGGAAAGAAGCGAGTCGTTGGAATGTTGATCGTATTCCTGCAAAAAAAAGTGACAGATACAGCATTCAAAGGGCATTTTGATATAGTTGTCAGATTTTGGTTTGTTCTGGCACAAAAATTGCCTCCCTAC